>JADKDV010000006.1 GCA_016718315.1 Candidatus Obscuribacter sp.
GAATTGGCGCACGAGCGATGTTGCGAAAATTTCCGGAGAGTGATTAAGACGTGTGCTGGACGCCGGGCGGATTCCATAAAACGCAGCTTGCTCCCGTTTTTCGGGAGTATATTGGACTATAGAAATGTTTCTGACTACAGGGTCCCTCCTGACCATTCAGAAATAACTATTGCTCAAGCAAGGACAGCTGTTGACGTAGCTGGAAAAATAGTAGCTTTGGTCAATAACTGGTTGTAGGAGAAAGCGAATATGACCAAAACCGCCACGCAAACTGAACAGTTGATAATCAACAAATTTATTCAAGACGCCCAAGAAATAGTTCCAGGTACGCGGTTAAGATGGGTTGTTCGGTCTAGCGAATCGGCTGGTTCCATAGGCGCTGCCGTAAGGCTTCCTGGTAACTTGAACTCTTCGGACCAAGAGGTCTTCAACTTGCACGACTTAAGTGGTCAGCTAAGTGAGGATTTCGATTTTGATTTCTCAATAACTACGACTGGCCTTCTTGCTGCCGGTGATAAATTGAGCCTTCATTTCATTTCTGATGACCATCTTTCAATTGAGCCCGATGTAAGTCCCTGGTTTGCCCGTTATGAGATGGCACTTGCTGAACGGACTACTTCAGCACATGACTCACAGCGTGACTTGTGCGATGCCTTGGAGCTAGCAGTTAGGCAATATGGAGCTCAGAGTCCGCCCGTAATTGAGACATTGCAAATGCTTGCGCAAATTTATTTGCACGATTTGGAGCAAGCCAAATAAGTCTGTCCTTACGCTTATGGCGGCAATGCTATCAGGATGCTGAACAGGAAGCACCAAGCTTAGGTAAGTTAGATGTCCTGGACGCCTTGGTCCACTCGTTATTGGAGGATAATCAGTCTGAAAAGGCTCTAGAGTTTTCTTTGCAATCGCTCCGTATGCGCGAGGAACTTTTGGGAGTTACTGATTGGAGTACAATCAATCACCTTTGCAGGCTTGCACAGTTTCCACCTCAAGACCCTGAGCGCCGCAGGTTGTATTACTCACAGGCGCGAGATCGACTTCAGGATAGATTGAATTCTCAGGACATAGATTTCGCATACCCAGAAAAATGGAATCAGCCACGGTTGCCGGTAGATCTAGGCTTAGCGCAAGTCGGAGAATTAGAAAAGTTTGCTGACCTTTTACATGTAACTAGTCAGTCTGAGCTCGAAAGCAGGTGGCGGATTCGGTTGGAGGAATTCTGGAAATCATATGATTCAGAGAAGAGAGACTGGTTCCGCTTGGGCATTATTGAAGTACACCGTCAGAAAGGCGAGCCTCAATTCGTTCTTCAGTTGCTACCGCTTTCTAGAGCCAATTTTAGCAATCGGGTAGCAATATTTTCGTCTTTTCAAGACTTGAAGGTTGCTCTAAAATCAGTGGATATAGTTCTTGCTGATGCAGCTGAATCAGAGTGGCCAATGGGTGCTCGAAGATGCTTTCTCGTTGGTGATGTTTCCAGAGAGACAATTGAGGGCATCCTTGAGAGACCAGAATACGGAACCTACTGAACCGGTAGTGAATTGAACACTTAAATTACTTGTGATATCGCAGACTATCACAAGCTTCTGAAATCGCTATTCGTTGAGTCTGATCGATGAACCCTTCCTAGATTGTCCACTACAAAGCTCTTGTCACCAGTGACTGACCTTATTAGATGAGTAGCAAAAATGTGTTTGTTCACACGTGAAGTTTCTACTCGTTTTGCAATCCCCTGAATCTCAACGATTTCTAGCTTGGGACCTCCGAATTCTATAAGTGTCAAAATCAGGGGCTCTGGCGGTTGATATACGAACTTCTCTCCTTCTGAATTTCCGATCCCTTTAGCCAGAACAAAGTCGATTGCCTGATCTTTAAGATCCGCTGAAGTGAACACATTGCCAGTGTTTTGACCTTTGAATTTCAAATTGTCGAAGGTTAGTTGACGCATGAAATTGTTTAGAGCGACGCTGTCGAACTTCCTTGACAGCTTGCCTCCAGTTAGCGTTAAATCTAGAGTTTCGCCAATTGCTGTAACAATCCCTAGCGGCTTATGTTTGTTTTCAGCATCTATAAACTCATCTATGACAAAAAGCGAATATTGTGTTTCAGCTACTTTGTCGATGTTACCTTTGTCGTAGCCTGTTCGGGTGAACATGATTCCCCTTGGGTTTCCAGGTCTTCCAACACACCTCGAAATGAATTAAATGTAGGGAAATCTACCCTGTAGCTCCAATCCTTGGCTTGGATTACTGATTTCCAGGTCATTCCAGCAAGCTCAAATTCCCAGTAAACATCGATTTGGTGACTTGCTCCGGAGAGCCCCGTCATTTGAACGTTGTGTAGGAGTTTGATATTTCTTAGACCGTCTAACTCTGCCATTCCCTTTATGGTTTGAGCAACAAAGACTTCAAACTCTTTGAATTTGCTCCTCTTAGGTCCTTTGGCTTTATTGCGGTTCTTTGACATTTTTGACAAGGATGGCTTGATTTGGCTCGTTAGTATTTCAAGCTCATTATAGCCTTATGACTATCCGCCGGATCGACCGCTAAGTATTCTTGAAGCTGGCCGAGGTTTGAGTGACCAGAGATTTCTTGGATGGTGCGAAGTGGGATGCCGGCGCGGGACATGTTGGTTAGACAGGTACGGCGCATGGAGTGGGTTGAAGCGCCTTCGATGTTGACTGAGTCGAAGGCTTCGGTAAGTATGTTGTGGGCCCGTATTCTGCCGATGTGGCTTTCGGGATTGTCGGTTGATGGAAAGAGCCAGGGCGATGGTGAGTAAGCTGAGTCGTCCTTGTCCTGGGCGTCGAGCAGGTCTTTGTAGGAAGCGAGCTGCTCTCTGAGTTTTGGATGGATTGGGATATTTGAGTAGACTGTGTTTTTCTTTTTGAGTCTGGTGATTTTGAGTGTGTTTCTGACGCCACCGCTGGTGGTGAACACGTCTGACATTTTGATCGCGATGATTTCAGAAATGCGGAGGCCTGTGTAGAGGCCGACGGCAAACAGTAGTTTGTCGCGGTGTGTTTTTAGGACTTTTAGGACGATTTGGATCTCTTTAGAACCCAAAACTTTGGCTTTGCCCGGCATATAAACAAAAGTTCTCAAATGAGCTATTTTGTTTATTCTAACAGCCTTACTTTTTAGCGCAAGCCCTGTAAGGCTGAAATGGTGGGAATGGTTGAGTAAACGAAATAACCCAAATGTTTACCCGTCCTTACTTAATGATTAGTCGTAGCTAGATTCCTTAACTCACCCGTCGTCATTTACAAATGACCCAAACCCTTTAAAAGTGAATGAATCAAGTTGGACGCCTCATCCTTTGTCACTTTTGCCCAGGCTTTGCTTGCTACAAACATAAGCGACTCACCAGACTTGTATTTTTTTTGCATTGCTGATGGGTCTGCCAGAACTTTGCGATAGTATTTAAGTCCCTGCGCCACTACGTATAAACGCAAGTATAGCCAGCTGTCGTCAGTGTGCTCATCGCGCGTGCCTTCGCAGTGTTTTCTGGTATCAATTGCGTATATAAACTCGCTCAGGTGATTGTGGAAGCTTTTGATTTTGTCCACTGGTTGCAGCTCAAGATATCCTACTACTGGCTCCATTGCTTGCTTTTGATACTCTCGATCCAGTGCCCTCGTGTCTACCAGATCGATCACATTCCAGAATTCTTCCGCCGACATTGCTTTTATATAGCTCGTATCCGGCTCTGGGTCGTCATTGTCTACAGTGGGGTTTGGCTGGCGACTTAGTTTGTAGACATCCTCGTTTGTCTCAGGCAGGCAGTTTTGCTTGCTCGATACCCACTCCAAAAATGCTGGCAGGTCAAAGTCGTCTGACGGTGTTATCTGCTTCTTTAGCTCGCCGAGTGCGACTATTAGCTCAGCGTAAAATGCTTTTAGCAAAATAGCACTTTTGTTTTCAATCAAGCTGTTAGCGTCTCTCTCTCTGCGGCTGAGCGACGTAGATCAATGCCTTTGCATACCTTGCTTTTGTATTTCATCGTCAAGTTGCGATTTACTCGCGAAAAGGTAAACGATGGCAAGTCCTTTAGGCTCTGTCTGTATGCAGCAAACGATCCTTCGCCGCCTGGTGTGAGGTTGTGAGTGTCATCAAAGTGTGGACGTATCTCAAAATAATTGATTGCCGAGCCAAAGCTCGGTATATCAGCGTTTATGATTTTAGCCGCAAGACCAAAGCACCCTCCATTTCCGCTGTTATGGCTGACAGTACGAATGCTTATTTCCATGTGGATGCCTCTGGGCTGATTTTTCTTTGCTAAGGGGTTCAAATTATAGATGAGTTTGCGTATCTTGATTAAACCCCCTAATTTTTCTGTAGCACGCGTGATCCTCTCCACGCGGCGCTACTCATGAGTACTCATCTTTGATTATATCTAGGTCGTTAAACGAAGCTACAATCCTGGCCGGAGCTTGCTTCCTGCTTGGGTTGTGTTTTGGGGCTCCCGCTGAGGCGCAGTCTAACGACGTTGCTGTCGGTGCTGGAGCCGGAGCTTCCTCCGTTCAATCATCGTATGAGCCGGACATGTCAGCTGAGTTGCCTGCTGGTGTATCGGGCGGGCTTGATTCACCTGCCTCTGCTGCTAAGGCAGCCACAGTATCCCGCGGCACGCTTATGAAAGTGGCCGAGCTACATCGTCGACTGGGGGAACTATTTGAAATCCTGGGGCAATACGATAGTGCGCAAACGCAACTTAAGGAAGTTATTGCCATTGATGAGCGCTTATATGGTGCGGACCATCCAGCTATCATCGTCGATTTGACCGGACTTGGCGCTTTGCAGTATCGCAGTGGTAGATATAATGATGCTGCGCAGACTTTGTCTCGCGCATTGATCATGGCTGAGCGCGCGCTTGGTCAAGAGCACCAGGCTGTGGCGGCAATCTTGGCGACTTTGGCCACACATACAACGAGTTGGGTACGGTTAACTGATGCAGAGCCTCTGCTCAAGCGATCTCTGGCAATCAGGCTAAATGCTCCTTTGGCTCACGATATAGAAATTGCACAGGCTCTCAATAATTTGGCTGATTTGTATTTAGCTAAGGGGCGACTTAAAGGAGCTGAGCGCCTTTTGCTTGATGCCTTGGTACGACTACACAAAGGCGACCTACAAACGGAGAGATTGCCGACCGGGCAATCTTTAGTGGCTCAATTGCGACATGATAGATCTTCCTTGCGTGCACACACTGACGCTGAAGTAACTGTGCTCGGTGCTGTGCTAAATAATCTGGGTTGCCTCTATCATCTGAGGCATAAGGACACGCTGGCGCGTGATTTGTATCAATTAGCTATTGAGGTGAAGAGCACTGCTAGTGGTGGCGATTTGCTAGGCTTGTCGACCACCTACAGTAATTTGTCTGGGTCATTGCTGTTATCTGGTGATGTGGAGCAAGCATTGTCTCTGAGCCTGGATGCATGCGAGATTGATAGTAGGACTCTGCCTGCCTACCACCCTCATGTTGCGATTGATCAAATTGGTCTTGCTGATGTTTATTTAGCATCCGGTCAACTTGCAAAGGCTCAGAGTATTTATTCAGGAGCGTTGGCGACTTTGGCTCAAACCTTGCCTGAGACTCATGCTATTGTGATTAAGTGCAGGGCTCGTTGTGCATCTGTAAGCCGTAAGTTGCAGTCCGTTATGATGCGGCAAAAGCTTGCTGCTCAAAAGGCTTCAAAGGCGTGGTCTCAACCACCCTTTAGATAGGCTGCAAGGCAAGTGGCGCGAAGCGATGGTTAAGTAGTTAGCTTGATGCTGTTGTGACTTTTATCTTGCATAGCTGGCCAAAGTGCAAGCTCTCACCTACCTATTCACCTCTTCGGTGCAAGCCCCATTTTGCGTAACATTTAGGATAAGTCTTGCGAAAGTAGTTGAAATCATTTTCTTCCCAACGATAGCCTGTTGTAGGCAGGACTGGTTCTCTTGGAGCTATTTCGCCGAGTGACATCTCATCTTCATGTCTCTGTTGATATATGCTGTCTGCTGCAAAGACAAATGTATAGCCACTCTTTAAAAGCTCTGCAAATGGCACATCCGCGAGTAAGTCTGGGTTTGCGTTACTCTGACAAATGTGTCTTTACCTCGTGAAATTAAACCTGCTCTGAATTCAACGAATTCCTCGTCTCCGCAACCCGGTCCATATATCTTGTGAGGCACAATCCATGCGGCTCCCCATAATTCGTGAGAGTTCACGCTATCAATAATTTTATAGTAAATGGAGTAATACTCTATTAGTTCTTCGTCACTATAGTTACTGAGAGCCGTATACAAATTGTCTATGTGTGTCTCGATAGATTTTTCTGTTAAATATCCAGGTGAAGTGGACTCTAAAAGTTTCCAGAATTCTGTCTCGGTCATTACTGTCCTTCAGGGTGTGCACTATAGAAGTGTTTGTTGCGAAGATAGTCATTGTTGCATTCTTATTGGTGCACTCAATTAGTGTTGGCGTATTTTTTATGGTTCTTCCGGCTGCATGATACAAAATGTCGGTAAATATCAATAACTACCGACGTTATGTAGCATCCAGAGTACGACAACACTAATTGGGTGGCAGGCTGTTGTAGAAAGCATTGACTGTGTTGAATGCATCCTCATGTTTGCCTATGACTGCAATCCTTGCAGTTTTTTACTGGCGATAACTTGCTTGCTTGTAATCATGCTCATGTGTATTTGGGTCGGCATCTGATCACCGAGTTTGTAGATGTAGAGGCGGTTTGATGTGATAGGCAGCTTTGCGGCACGTCCGCTCTATTACGAGACCACAGTACCCATCTCATGTACTCTTGCTCGGGGCTGCTTGGGTAGTTGTTGAGTCTAAATACTCCTCGCGTTTCGCGGGTCCATTCGCCACTCTCTAGTTGATCGTTGAAGTGTGTGTGATTGTAGCCAGCGGTTTCCGCTTATTTAGCAGTAAAGAGACCAAACTGCCCAGTGGCAGTGGTAAATAGAATTTTGCGTTTGTCTGCTGGTTTGGTCACTTTTGGTGGTCCGAGTGGTTGTAGTACATAAATACCTCAAAAAAGATGGTATTTATGTGTGTGCGGTGATATTTGAAGTTAAGATGATGCTGGACGCTCTGTTTGCCTCCCTGGCTCGTTTTTCTGGCTGCAATAACCACACTCCATTTCTTGGCAAAACTCGTGGGGTAAACTCGACAGTATCTCTGTAGAATATAAAATTAGCCGTCTTTATCTGAGCCGTTTGATTTAGCCAGCGATGGTTTATCCCTCATTAAGTTGGTGCCTGTGACCAATACAGATAATCAAATAGTCAAAGCTGAGAGCATTTATTTTGCTCCCATAGCCAATGGGCTGGGTGATTTAATCGTGTGTTTGCCAGCTATCCAGTGGCTCGTCAGCACTGGCGTCCCGACGCATTTGGTGATCCGCTCGCCTGAGCAAGCTGGTCTATCCAGTCAGATAGCGGGTCTAGCTGGCACCATCGACGAGGTAGCGCTCGACGCCGATGCTCTGCCTCCTGGCGCGCTCTACATCAATATGCGTGCACATCCACTGCAAAAGGACTATATCTGGGGCTCGGTGGAGTTTGAGAGCAAATATCCTGGCTACAAAATTACAGAAGTGCTCAAGGGTATAAGTGCGGATTGGCAGATTGGCGCTGCGATAGACCAGCTCCAGCCTTTAGTTCATAAGTCCGTGGATGAGTGTGCGGGCAAGGTGCTGTTGGTCCCGGGCTCTGCTGGTCGCGCTAAGTACTGGCCTGCTCACTACTGGTCTGAGCTGGCAGCACAACTGGCGCACGACGGGATGAGTGTGTCGTTATCGGTCAGCCTGATACATCGTTGCTGACTTGATTGGCGCGGTCACCTGTCACGTGCTCACGCGGCCGCGCGTCCCTGATTGTAGCTCGGCGCACCTGCCGCATTTTGCCACGCCTACCTTAGTCGACGCGCTTGATGCTATCAGCAGTGCACGCGCTGTTGTGGCTGTTGATACGGGTCTCATGCATATGGCTGTGCATCAGGGTGTGCCGACTGTGGCGCTCTTTCGCAGTAATACTATGTTTTTGCGTCCTTTAGCCTACTGTCGCAATCTTATTGCCCCTGCTTGCGACCCCCGCTGTATCGCTCAGGAGTTTGCAGCTGTGCCCAATCAGATGCTGACCTATGACAAAGGCAATGAGACATACACATATTGGAAGACCTGGGATTGTTTGGTACACGACCAACCGACGCACTGTATGAGTCAGATCGCTGTTGCCCAGGTGCATGCCGCTGTTGCCGAGCTGATGCTGCAGCCCATCGTCCATAGCTAGATGTAGTAAACTCATTATCCCCGTATGAGGCTTACTAGTCGATGGCAAGTGCCTTTAAGTCAGCGTTGATTGTTTTGGCAACATTGGGCGTATTTTGTGCTGGCTCCAGCGCTCGCTGCGAGGATGGCGAGGAGCTATCTCCGGGCTCGCCCATCAGCGACAAATGGGCAGTGGTGGTCGGCATCAGCGATTTTGCCAAGCCATCGCTCAATCTTAAATACGCTGCCAAGGATGCCAGCGATTTTAAAAACTTTCTTGTGAGTAAGTGCCATTTTGCGCCCGATCACATCAGGTTGCTTACCAATCAAAACGCCACAAAAAACAAAATCATGGATGTTCTCGGCGATAGCTGGTTGCCGAGAGTGACTCTGCCTGCGGATCTAGTCGTCATCTATATCTCGAGCCATGGCAGTCCGTCATCGCTTGATGTCGCTGGCGTCAACTACATCGTCGCTCACGATACTGACCCCGATAAGCTCTTTACCACTGGTATCCCCATCCAGCATCTGGCAGAGACCATCCGGGAGCGCGTGCATAGCAAGCGGGTTTTGATTGTGCTCGACGCCTGCCACTCTGGTGCTGCCAGCGGCGAGAGCAAGGGTTTGCAGCGCACCGCCAATGTCGATGCCTCTGCCTTTGCGCAGGGCACAGGGCACGCTGTTATCTGCTCCAGCAGCCGCAGCGAGTCGTCCTGGGAGAGCAAAAACCAGCCCAACGGTGTGTTTACCAAAGCATTGATTGACGCGTTTGCATCAAAGGGCGAGAGCACAAAGCTGACCGATGCCTTTGGTAAGTTAAAGGAAAAAGTCCAGACTCAAGTGGCAGCCGAGCGCGGAGTGATGCAGACTCCAGTGCTAGAGGCCAGCAAATGGAAAGGTGATGAACTGATACTGGCAGCGGTGCCTGCTAGTCCGCGGCCATCTCCAATACCTGTGGACAATACCGCCCTGGGCCAAGTCTGTGCCGCAGTCCCTTGACCTGTCTACAAGTGGGGCGCCAGCGACCGAGGCGGTGAGCGCCGCCAGCACTGTGTCATTTAGCGGCATCCCTGACATCACTGGCGATTGGCTCGGCACCAACAATCTTGTCTATCACTACTGGCAAAAGGGTCGCAAATGCGGCTGGGAAATGCCCATGTTTGGCACCGCTGGCACGGGTGTAATCTCTGCCGATGGTAAAACGATGGACTCAGAGTGGCATGGGCTGGTCTCTGGACGTTGCAAGTCGACCCTCGAGGTCGACGAAAACGGCAAAATCATCCGCATGCAGACTGACAATGGAGTCGGTTTTACCCGGGTGGGTCACTGACCTTGTCGGACCACGATGCTCCGCCGATGGTCGCGATTGGGGTTTTTGAGCACTCGGGTTATTAACTGGTACAATGTCTCCCAATTCCCGGGTTGGCGGGACTGTTACGAGAGGTATCCCGTTACTGGATGGTTTCCCGCTGGATTATTCCATTTGGATCGTTTCATTCAATCGTCCATTTGGATTTGTATTACAGGCTTGGCTCAGGAGTTGATGCATGAAAGTCCTTCAAAAGTTTGCGCTCGCAGTCTCATTAATAGCGGCGACAGCCGCACCAGCTCTGGCACAAGCAGAGCCATTGCCCAATACTGGTACTTACTTTATCGTCAGCGCACTCAATGATGAAGCTCTTGAAGTCGGTCAAGCCAGCGCTGGTCAATACGTCCAGCCTCGTGAGTTTACCCAGGGTGGTCTGCAAAAGTGGGTATTCACTCGCAAGATGGATCCATCTACCAAAAAGCCTACAAACCGTTATAACATCAGATTGGCCGGTGAGGCGCAAAATCTCAACTTCCAACCGCATCCAATTGGCAGTATGCAAGCGCTTATTAGTTTTGATCCATCGGTGTTTGTGCTAGAGCCTGGTGAGTCTGGTTTTTTGGTCAAAAGCGTAGCCCGCAATGGTGATGCTCTCTATTCGCTGGTCTCACCACCTGCCTACACTGAGTGCCACTTTGGACCTAACGATGGTTCGCAAAAGTTTCGCTGGAAGTTTGTCCCCGCTAACCAGTAAGCAAGATGACTGTCTCGTCTAAAAATCGTGGTGTGCCGCAGAGTAAGGGCGTTTTGTCCTTACTCTGTCGCGCTGCGAGCATGCCTGTGGTCTGTCGTGCGACTAGCCTGTCGTTGATGTGCCGCGCTGCGAGTCTGTCCTTACTTTGTAGTGCTGTTGCTCTCATATCATTGGGCGCGCCTGTCTGGGCACAGTCAATTGATAGCACGAGTCCGACACCGCTAGAGGGCAATCTGATCCAGGGCGAAGTGGAGCCAGGCGGTCAGAGCTATTACTATACATTTGAGGCTGGTCCCGGCGATTTAAATGTAGCGATGGACGGTGAGACTGACTTTTATAGCACCAGCGCCAATGTGATCCTCACTGATGATAAAGGGCGTGAGCTGTCAAAAGTTACAATAAATGCAAACGGCAATGGTACTACCAAGAGTGCCATCGTCCACCTGGCAAGGCGTCAACTTGTGCGCATGCAGGTGATGTTTGGCGTGGATGTGGGCGTGCACATCAAGTACAAGGTCAGGCTTAATGGACCACTCGGTCCAAACCCGATGGCGCTGGCAAATGCGGGCGGGGTGCCTGGTGGGAGTATGCAGCAAAGCATGCCGCAATATCAGCCGCAGCAAGCCGTATCATCTGCTCAACAGCAGCGTTTGGACGATAAGCACCATCATTCAGTTAAACTTTCTCGCGAAGACATTCAGAAATATTTTCCTCAGGTCTATTCTAAACTGCCGCCACAACAGGTCGTTGCGCAACAAAACACCACTCAGCGGTACACCGCACCTGCGCAAGTACAGCAAAACCCTCAAGTCATTGCTCACAGCGTGCCACCTGTCAGTTCTTTTTCAAATACATCTCTCGACCTATCCGGCTCTCGCGCAGCCGCCTCTGGCGTGCACAATCAGATGGCGCTTACTATCGGCACCATGCCTGCTGCCGTGCCTGCCTCTAGCGATGGTATGAGCTTGGCTGAGGACAATAGCCGCTCACCATCTCCACACCTATTGAGGATAAGTGGGCTTTTGTGGTTGGTGTGAGCAAGTTTGCCAAGCCTGGTATCAACCTCAAATACCCTGCTAAAGATGCCAAAGATCTGGCTAGCTACCTCGTTAACGAAGCCAATTTTGCACCAGACCACGTCAAGCTCCTCGTCGACGAGCAGGCTACAAAGGAGCGTGTCCTCGCTGAGCTGGGCGACAAATGGCTGCCTCGCCTGGCGCACCCCAACGATCTAGTCCTGATTTTTATCAGTACCCACGGTAGCCCATCTCAGGCTGACCTGGAGGGGCTCAATTATCTGGTCATGCACAATACCGACCCAAGCAGTTTGTACGCCACGGGCTTGCCGCTCTCAGACCTCGTTGCGGCGGTTAAGCACCGCGTGCACTCCAACCGGGTCGTCCTCATCATCGACGCCTGTCATAGCGGTGCTGCTGAGGCAGCTAAAGGTCTTGCACGTGTCGGCAATGTGGATAGTGTCTCGCTGGCACAAGGCACAGGGCAGCTGATCATCTGTAGCAGCCAGCCTAATCAATTGTCTTGGGAGTCCAAGCGCTATCCCAACGGTGTTTTTACACATCAATTGATAGAGGCGCTCAGAGCGCAGTCAGGTAAGGCGTCGCTCAGTCAGGCGTTTGAACGATTGAAAGACTCGGTGCAGTCAGAAGTATTGGAAGACCGCAGCGAATTGCAGACAGCGGTGTTAAAGAGTAAATGGAGTGGTAACGATCTCATTATCTCGGCTCCACCTACCAAGCCGCGCTCGGTGCCGCCGGACCTTGGCGATGCGCAGTAAATTCTAAATTTTGCCTTTGATTGATTGAGCATTGTCCGTTTTTTGACATGCTGGGATGCGACTATGCAATCAAGCATTTTCTTTGAGCGTTGAGGTTATTGTCATGGGCGAGTTTAACAGGGGACCTGCCGAACAGTCAGAAGCTAAGTCAAACATCGCTGTTGCTGAGCGCGGTGAGCAAGACGGGTTGCAACAGTTTAGGCTTGCAGCAAATGATGATAAGTCCGCTGGTGGTGGTGCGAGCGCTGGAGCGCAGGACAGATTGCCGCCGCTGTCAATTGAATCACGTAAGTATGGTGCTGCCTTGCCGGACACGCTTCCACCTCTTCGTAATTGTCCAAGTTATGAGCCTGGTGTTTTTGGTGCGGAATTAGTGCCCGAATGCAGAATATATCCACCAATTGAGGACTCTAAGCCAGCGCCTGAGAAGGATGCTGACATGCAACAAATCAAGGCTGAAGATCAGCCTGGAGCAGCTAGAGAGATCAATCCGATCAAACAGCAAATCATGGATGAAAATCAGCCAGGGGCTGCGCCGAAGTTTGATGCCGACAGATACCGGAGTATGATAGACAATCAGCCTGGAGCCGCAAAAGTTGATCCGCTCAAAGAGCAGATCATGAAAGATAGGCAGAGCGGAGAGCGTGCCGCGGATGACGATGGCAGATATCAGGGCGGTCGGGACAATCTGTCGGGTAATGCTGAGTATGATCGTGCTATGCGCAGCGCGGCTGGTGTAATCGCAGGCGGGAAGCGCTGGTAGTTTGATGCTAGTATCACCTGCATTTAAGACAGGCTAAGCTGGCACTTAATCAACTGTTGGCTTACATGCTCTCGCTATCCTTGTCCGCTTTATGATTTGAAGACTGCTGCACGGTGGTTAGAGTCTTGTGCAAAGTTGTCACTACATTTGTAGTTGTTTCGTTTTGTCTGGCAGTGTTTGCCTTTGTTGCACTCGGCATCTGGCTAAACTACGAGTAGCTGTTGTCAAAGATATTGCTTGATGCTGTCAGGGGCTGTACGCTGAGTTATATGAAAAAATCAATTTTTGCTTTTGTGTCCGTGGCTGTGCTCTCAGTGTCTGGCGCGTTTGCGCACGACGCTGATGATGCCTCTGGCAGTGCATGGCAAGCACCTTGCATCACTGGTAAGACCAGTGCTGAGCGTTGGGACACCATCGCTAAAAATGCCTCTGGCCTTATTGGTCTTACCAAAGATCAGGTGGAACAAAGACTCGGCAAGGGCAAATACAACGACAAGCATATGAGCTTGATGTATAGCATCACTGACAACGCCAAATCAAAAGGCTTGTATGACAGTCTCAACCTCTCTTTGGACAAGGACGGCAAAGTCTACAAGTTTGTCGTTGTTACTGCTTCAAAAGACTGAGCCCTACTGTTTCGGGACTTCAAAGATTTTAAGAAGTGATTGATTACTGTTCAATATCACATCGCTAAATTCCCTGTCGTCATTTTGTGGCTTCTCTGGTTGAAGGCTAGTAGCTCTCAACCAATTTGCTTTGTTGTTTGCCTTCTCTGATTCTTGCTTTAGAATTTCGGCTTGCAGATCGCCAATAAGGATACCCTTGGTTAGCTTCCTGTCTGCCTTGTTTTGCAAGGCCTCTATTGCTTGTGCATACAAGTTGATTTTTTCAAGGATTTTTAACTGGTTCGTTTTCCAAACAAACATTGCATTAAGACATGCGGTCTGATGCCAGGTTTCATCGCTTTCTTTGAGCGTTTGTCTTGAAGGTTTACTCTGCCAATAGTCACGAGAAAAGTTCAGACATTTGCTTCTCAGGTTTTCATCGCGTTTGTTCTGCTTCGTTAGCCATTGAAGAAATGCCACATCAAAACTAGCTCTTTGTTCGGCTGTTGTTTGGGCTCTGTAGCTTGGGCTGGCTTTTAGATGTTTTGATTCGGTGTTTTCTGGTTCGTTGTCGGCTTCAATGGTGACAAAGGAGTTGTGTTGCTGCTCTATTAGATCGTTTTCGGTTTCTGTTTGCTGCGCCAGAGCCGGTTTGCAACACATCATGAGCAATATGAGACTAGTAAAGATAGAGCAGGTTTTTTGCATTTGGATTTGTGAGCAACTTCGTCAAGTGATGAGTATGTTTTGACTAAAGCATGTCGACTTTTTAATTAGTGCCAAACAGTTGAATAAGAAAACCTTGTTCGCTTTTGTTGATCAACCGAGATTGGCTAGACAGCGTAAGCAAATCATCGTTGAGCTTTGAGAAATCAATCTTTTCATAGTCATCAGGCAAAAAAATCATTCCTGTTCTTGTAATTCCTAAGAATTTCAAAGCGTAACGAGAGGAAATCACACTCGAAAACACAGCCATTTCCCAAGGATCAGCAGGGAGACCAGCCTCTAGAATATCGCACAAAATCAACTCTTCGGGCACCATATTCTTGGTCAAAAGCAGTTGGGCAGACATTCCAAGCGTTTCAATATTCATTCCTATTTCAGAAATGTAAATACGCTCATCACTGATAGGAGCTAACGCATCATTTACTTTGGACACGAAATCATACCAGTTCTCGTATCCAACTGGCTCGGAATGAGCAATTAGGATTGTTCCGGCTTTGCTTACAACCCGCAATTCATCGACGGTTGTACGACCGAAAGCAGCATATACATGTTGTTTCTCGGACATTGCTAATCGATTTCTTAACGCAGTAATGTTATTTTGCTCTGCCTCACTCAAAGCTCTCAAAAAGCCTGGCTTAGATTCAAATTCGCTCAAAGTCCAACTAAAAACCACAGGACGCTCATTGGAAATATCGATGCACTCAATATACTTCTTGAAATTTTCAGATGGAACAAGCGCGGGTAGATCAAAGGAATTAATTTGGTCAGACTTGGTGAAGATAGGCATTTAGCTACTCCCAAAAACCCAAGCGGAAGGTGTAAACAACTTTGAGATTGATTACTCAATGAGTTAGAGGCAATATTCCGCAACCCTCTTCTTTCTTCCCGTTTTCAGCCAAGTTCACACCTCCTCAGCTACCCCATAAGTCATCAGCCCGCATTATCATTTCCTGATAGGCTCTCAATGCTAATGTGTTTGGAGGTGACAACTGAAATATAGGCTGTTCCTGATTTCTTGATGGTGTACTAAAAAATGTAGTAGGCGCGCGAAAAAGAAAACCGCACAGGGAGATGGTTTGATCCATTCCCCTGCGCGATTTTTGGGTGAGTCTGTGTGTCAGACCTTCTCGGCGACGATCACGCCCGTGGTATCGGGGGCGGTGATACGCTCGCCGGGGCGACCGTCCGCATCGGAGTGCAACCAGACGTGTCCGTCGTAGCGGTTTTCCTCGATCCAGGGATTGAGGTAGCTCGCCGCATGCAGCACACGGTAGCCGGTCGTGCGCAGCTCTTGCACCCACTCGTCCACAGTAAAGACGCCAAACTCCTCGTTGACCTCCATAGCCCAGTTGGGCCAGGTAGTCCTTCTTCGAGAGGAATTCATTGGCTTCATGCAGACTCGTGGTAAACCACGTGACACCGTCTATGGTGTGCTCCACGTAGCTGATGCCGGGGCTCGCCGCCTTGCCCTTAAACTCACGGGCAAACTTGCGGAAGCGCTCTTGCAGCTCCTCATCGCGACAACGCAGCCAGACGCGCTCACCACCGTGCTCGGGCTTGACGCCGTCGCGGATGATGATGCGTCCGTGCGGCGCCAGCTCATGCCAGGTGTTGGCGAGAGCGAGGCGCACCTGGTCACGGTCGTAGCCGGTGTACGAAAAGACCTCGTGCATCACCGAGCTAAAAATAACCGTCGACAGGCTGTTGTCGGCAAAGCGCCGGTGGATGATGTTGGCTTTGACCACCGACACATTGTGGTTGGGATACTGCTGCGCCAGGGAGCGGCGCAACAGCTCACGCGAGAGGTCGACGCCGACTATCTGCGAGTCAGCAAAGAGCGTCGAGAGATGGATCAGCAGCGTGCCTGTGCCGCAGCCCTTGTCGACGATTTTGCCGGCAAGGACGTAGGGGCAGATGTCGTTGATCTTGACCGACATGCTGGCGTCCATGCCCTGGCTGTAGACAGCAAAGTCACGGCCAGAGCACAGCTCCTCGTCGTCGTTGA
The DNA here is from genome assembly GCA_016718315.1 of Candidatus Obscuribacter sp. Lineage (GTDB taxonomy): Bacteria > Cyanobacteriota > Vampirovibrionia > Obscuribacterales > Obscuribacteraceae > Obscuribacter. The sequence goes on from JADKDV010000006.1 coordinate 16,227, forward strand.
GCAGGCTGTCTTGCAGTGCCTGCGAGTGGTGTATGACAGGTTGATGAGACATGGCGATTGACCTTTTGCAGAGGTTGAAATAACGGTTGCCATCGCGAGGACGACAACCGCTGGTCATAGACCGCCGGTCGTCATTTCCCCATCAGGCTTTGTCGCCGCCTTTGCCGCTCGCCGGGCTCTTGCCCTTGGAGCCGCTTGCGGCGCTGGCCGTGCTGCCGCCCTTGCCCTTGCTAGCAACCTTGCGCCGCGGCTTGGCCATGTTGGCCATGACCGTCTTGGCAAAGTCGCTGGTGGAGAGCTGGGTGGCGTTCTTCATGTACCGAGCCAGGTCACCGGTGACGGTCTTGGCGCGGATGGACTTGGCGATGGCTGCGGTGGCGATGTCCGCCGCTTCCTGCCAGCCCAGGTACTCCAGCATCATCACGCCCGACAGCAGCACCGAGCAGGGGTTGGCGAGACCTTTGCCGGCGATGTCGGGAGCGGTGCCATGGGTGGCCTCAAAGAGCGCGCACTTGGAGCCGATGTTGCCGCCCGGTGCGATGCCCAGACCACCGACTTGTGCGGCGGCGGCGTCGGAGATGTAGTCGCCGTTGAGGTTCATCGTGGCGATGACGCTAAACTTGTCCGACTTGGTGAGCAGCTCGAAGAAAGTCGCGTCGGCGATGCGGTGGTTGAGCAGGATCTTGCCCTCGGGCAGATTGCCTCCGTGCTTGCTCCACAGATCCGCCTCCAGGACCATGGTGTCACCAAACTCCTCGGCGGCGAGTTCCAGACCCCAGCGCAGGAAGGCGCCTTCGGTGTACTTCTGGATGTTGCCCTTGTGGACGATGGTGACGACCTTGCGGCCGTTGTCGATGGCGTACTGGATTGCCGCGCGGATGAGCCGACGAGAGCCGGTGCGCGACATGATCTTGATGCCGACGCCGGTGTCATCGGGCACATCGAAGCCGTACTTGCGGCACAGCGCCAGCGTCTCTTTGGCAAAGTCGGAGCCCATGGGTCCTTCGATGCCGGCGTAGACGTCCTCGATGTTTTCGCGGAAGATGACGACGTCGAGGTCCTGCGGACGCTTGACCACGGACGGCACACCTCGGAAGTAGCGCACGGGTCGCACGCAGCTGAAGAGGTCGAAGTGCTGACGCATGGTCACGTTGAGGCTGCGCATGCCCTCACCGGTGGGGGTGCCGAGCGGGCCCTTGATGGAGACACCAAAGTCGGTGAGCGCCGTCAGGGTGTCGGCAGGCAGGGCGTCGCCAAAGCGAGCCTTGGCCTTGTCACCAGCGAAGACTTCGAGCCAGGCGATGCTGCGAGCGTCACCGTAGGCGAGATTGACCGAGAGGTCGAGGATGCGCCGCATGGCGTCCGTGATCTCGGCTCCGATGCCATCGCCCTCGATGTAGGGGATGATCGGGTGGTTGGGAGTGACCGGCTTGGCGTTCACAAACTGGATTGTTTCGCCAGCCGGGACAGGTATGCCGTTGTAGGTTTTCACAGGGCTGTCATTCATTGCAGTTTCCCTTTAAGTTGCTGCAGGCAAAAGCGACCGCTGCCATCAAGCGTCATAAGGAGCGCATGAGGGATGAGCGGTAGCTGTCGCGTACTTTGGGATTGAAGAATTGTCTGCATTGGCGCCAGATGGCGTCAGGCAGTGTCGTTCTAATCACTATTCGCCAACTCCAGAGATAGCCTCCACCAGCTCAGCACGTCGTCTGAGTGCAAGGTTGGTATAGGCTTATCTATGGTGATTTGGAGATTTTTTTGGGTTGTTTTTTAGAAGTTGACGGAAAGTGATAGGCTTTTAATAATAGGAAAGTCTATGAGTCATAAGACAAGGGTTTTGAGATTAATACTCACGCCCAGGCAGGCGAATTAGATTATATATTTGCTTATAAACTATGCTAGCTTGCGATACCTTGGCAAAGCCACATTGCTAAAATGGAAAGCGCCTTATTCGCGTAAGGCCTCAAGTGTTCAGGGATAAGCAGCAAAGAGCCTACCAACCAAGTGATAAGCGACGCTGAATTAGCAAAACCAGCCAACTTCCCGAATTTGGGAGAGCGTTTTGAGGTGCTCAGCTTTATTGGTCAGGGTGGCATGGGTGCTGTCTACAAAGTCAAAGACAAGTCCATTAACCAGATCCTAGCCATCAAATTACTCAACGACAAATTTGCCCAAGATCCGACCGGTGTCAAGCGTTTTGAGAGTGAGGCAAAAGCCTCCTGTCAGCTCACTCACGCCAATCTGGTCACCATCTATGACTACTGTCGCACCACCAGTGGTGTGCCGTTTATTGTCATGGACTTCCTTGACGGTAAGACTCTGGCTGATTTTATAAAACAAAACGTCTATCTTACTGTGCCTGAGGCACTGGATATTTTTTGCCAGATAGCAGACGCTCTCACTGGTGTGCATAGCAAAGGCATCATCCACCGCGACCTCAAGCCCGCCAATATCTTGCTCTTGCCTGGTGAGGGCGGTTATATGGTCAAGCTCGTGGACTTTGGTATCGCCAAAGTCTTGCCTGAGATGACCAACTATGCCACCACTGTGACTGAGACCAGTGAGCTGACTGGCAGCCCACTCTACATGAGTCCCGAGCAATGTCAGGGCGAGAGAGTGGAGGCGCGCAGCGATATCTACAGCCTCGGTTGTGTCATGTACGAAGCACTCACAGGGGTCAATCCCTTTATGAGTGACAACCAGATCAAGGTGATTTTGGCTCAAATTTCGAGTATCCCCAGACCATTCAGGCAATCGTTGGATATTCCCAATTGTTTGCAAGCACTTGCTTTTAAATGTCTTAAAAAATCCCCCGCAGAGCGCTATCAGACCGCAGCCAGATTGCTCAAAGATCTGGATGCGATGCGCGATGGCAAAGATGTAGCGGTATTGCCTGAGCCCACATCTGCAGCTTTAACCAAAGTCGGTGATAAGCATAGTGGCACCAGTCTGACTCCCGATGGCACTAGTCAGCTCAGTCCGGATGATTTGCAAGCTGCCGCCTTGCTCAAAAAACATGTCACTATTGGTGTTTCGGTCTTTATAGTATTAACGCTGTTGTCTTTTGTATTTACCGGACCGGACAAATGGCAACCCATTATGATGATTTTTTATGCCCTCATTGGCGGTGGCATATTTGCTTTTTCGCGTGCGGTTAGGCTGGCTGTGGACAAGCCTCGGGACGAGCAGGTCCTGGAGACTGAGGAGTCGGTCAAAGTAGTAGAGCAACGCATCGCGGCAGTGCTGCAAGAGCCAATCGTGATCGATGAGGCTGAGCGCTATTGGGGCGGCTCTAATGCTCTGATCTCTGACTCTCAGCGGGCAATTTTGCAATCCAAGATTTACTATACCGAACAAATACCAAGCTCAAGTGGTGCGTCAACGGACGTTTTGGAGTCAGTTGCTATCAATGTCAATTTGACAGCTGGGGACAAAACGCAGATCAAATTGACATTTGATTGCAGTCAAAGAGATGCTGCCAGGGCTCGATACATCATCAGAGAAACCACCGGGCGTATATCTAAAGCCTGTTGTTTGGGTGCTCTGCAGTCCAATGAATCAATTGAGCGGCATCAGCAGGATGGCAATCAGCAGGTTTGATTCGCTCAGTCATTTTTGCGTATCAAGAAACTATCAAGATTGAGATGGCTGGCATAAAGATCGGGTAAAGGGGCGATCTGGCGTCTAAGTCGTTTGTATACAATTGCTCGTGCTTAAAGGTGTGGCGGTTTTGACTTGCACTTACGGCAGCCTGTGGCGCTGTATGTGGCTTGGCTGTGCGCATCATTCAGACCAAATACGGGACGTCATGAACAACTCCAAATTTGCTTGCTACCAGACCCTCGTGGCTATCAGTCTCGGCGTCTATAGTACGGCATTTGCTATGCCAGCGTCTGCGCAGTATTTACCCTCTGGTAGCATCCTGGCTAAGCCAGTGATGACGCCAAGACCGAGTTATTCGCCGGTTTTGCGCGCGCCTCAGGCTCGTTTTATCCAGCGCGTTGCTCAGTCCGATCTTGGTCTTAGACCACCTATCAAGAGCACGCCTGACTCAAGCGCGAGCGCTGGTAGTACAGGAGCCAGTGGCACCCCTGCCACAAATACGAGCACAAGCACAAGTGCTAGCGGCTCAAGCAATCCTGCTCCTGACTCTCCTCCTGAGACAAACAATCCCATGTCTAACGGCAACGAATTTGCCGGTAACACTGAGATGAATAGCATCCCTGGCATAGATCAAATCAGGTTGCGCGATATTGAGCTGGTGCGTCGCGACCTCACCAGCCTGGCAAATCGTCATCAGCTGCCACCGCCAGATCCTGGTATGACCAGGCAGCAGCTTGGTAAATATTTCTTTGACTTGATCAGCAAACTATCTAACTCACAAGAGCAGTTTAGCGAGCAAGACTACAATGATATCGGCATCCTCACCGATGAGTTTGACGATGTGCTGCGGCGCGTCAAAGGGCGCTTAGCTCTCTCGGTGCTCAAAAACGAGTTTGTATCGCCTCAGTCTGCCTCAACAAAAAAGACGCAAGAGCTGGACTCCAGGCTGGCTATACTGGAAAAAGTAAAACTCAGCGGCGACTTTACCTTTGCACCGCAATCAGATTTTGGGCGCCGCGTATCGGAGAGTACGGCGACAAACTTCCGCGGTCGTATCAACGTCCTGGCTAAAGTATATGAGTCTAAACCAGATGCCAAAATCGGCGACGCTACACTCTTTATGAGACTGACTGGTGCGTCTGGTCGATTTTTCCCCCGGGATAAATATCTGATGAGTCCCACCAATGATCTAAACGATCAATACGCCAACCCATTTAACAGTGGTGTAGCTGACGTACAGGTGCCCAACCTGCAAATCAACAACAACAACAGTAACAACGTCCGTCCTACTGTCTCGTTTGAGCAGATGTATTACTCGCAGGAGTTGCGCCCGGCCAAGGACTGGCGTGCTAAGTACCAGATTGGTCTAAACAACCTGGGCAATATGATGGACTCTAACAATTATGCTAACAATGAGACCTATCAGTTTTTAAATACTCAGTTTGTTAATAGCGTTGCCTTCAAGCCCAACTTCATTGGCCCATCTAGCGTCTTTTCACTGGAGCGTGGCATCCTCAGAGACAAAGCATTTTTACGCGCCACCAGTGCCATGATCAGTTTGTCTGACCGCGACTATTTTGGCGGCTTTGGTACTGTCAGTGAGTTGCAGTTAGGACAAAAGTTTTTTAAAAAAGAAGGCAACATCCGTGCTGGCTACTGGAACTTTAACTTCAGGGGAGGTAGCGCCAGACCACTGGTTACTCCTACTGATACTTCGCCGCCGGCATTGCTGTCAATCTTGCCAGGAGGCACCAATCAAGGCAGTCAGCCAACTGGTATGTATCTCAACTTTGACCAGAAGATTTGGAAGGATATTGGTCTATGGGGTCGATACGCCCTCAGTGATAAACAGTTTGGTCAGGTATTTTTGGGAGGTCTGTTAACCTCTCGTCAGAGCTTTAGTTTTGGTGCCGAAATACCGGCCAAGCTCGTCCTCAAAAAGCGCCCTGACGATGTCTTGGGCATAGCTTATGGTCAGATCTCGTCCTATCGTCGCGGCACGATAACACCATCGACTCCAGCTTTTGTCGGTATCAATGGTGTCCCTGCCACCACCCTTGATGAGGTCAATGCCAATTTGGCAACATTGAGCCCTGGTACCAGACCAGCGCAAGAGAAATGTTTTGAAGCTTATTACCGCTGGCAGGTCAATAAAAATGTTTCAGTTTCGCCGGACTTCCAGTATATCTGGGCGCCAGGAGCGACAGCTGGTGGCAATCCCGGTATCTGCGTACTCGGTACCAGACTTAACGTAGTCTTTTAAGAGGGGCACCATCGGAGGTGCTGGCGATATGCTTTGGATATAAGCGAGGCGCTCTAAATGAGCCGATTTAAGAGGTGTGGGTAGAACCAGAGAGTTAATCAATAGACAAACATTGCATTGCTATCTAAACTAAAGCGGACTCTATGTACGCTAGTTTGGCTCTGCTTTGGCCAAGATATTGCGCCATGTGAGCTGGGATATGTGGCGGTGTGTCTAGTGGATATAAAATCTCTTGTAAATCCGCTTGTACTTGCTTTGACCCTGGGATTGATGCCTGCCCAGCAGTCTTTGGCTGGCAACTTAAATCAAACACTTTCGACTTTTAAGCCGCGAGTAGCGCAAGTTGATTCTCTGGCTCAAGCTCTCCCTCGCACCACTTCGGGGGCGCCGACTGCACCAGGCACAACGACCAGAGCGCAGGCTACACCAGCTACAACAGCTGTACCTCAGTCCGATCCTGACATCCCTGAGACCAATTCGCCGATGAATAACGGCAACGAATTTGCCGGCGCCAATGATATGCCTAGTGAGCCTGGTATCGGGCAAATCAAGTTGCGCGATATCAATCTGGTCAGGCGTGAGTTGGCCGGTCTTGCCACACGTCACAACATGCCACCGCCAGATCCTGCGATGACACGGCAACAGCTCGGTAAGTACTTCTTTGACTTAATTAGCAAGCTTTCAAATTCGCAGTCTGAGCAATTTAGTGAGCAAGACTACGGCGATATCGGCATCCTTACTGATGAGTTTGATGACGTGCTGCGTCGCGTCAAAGGACGTTTGGCTCTTAGCGTACTAAAAAACGAATTAGTAGCTCCACAGAGCGCTAGTGCCCAAAAGACTAAAGAGTTAGACGGTCGGCTCGCTATCCTCGAAAAGACTAAAATGAGTGGTGACTTTACTTTTGCACCACAAAGCGATTTTGGTCGCAATGTCAGCGAGAGTATGGCCACCAACTTCCGCGGCCGCATCAATGTCCTGGCCAAGGTTTACGAGGCTAAGCCTGATGCAAAAGTGGGCGATGCCACGCTATTTATGCGACTGACAGGGGCGTCTGGCAGGTTTTTTCCTCGTGATAAATACCTGATGAGCCCTACTAACGATCTCAATGATCAGTACGCCAACCCATTTAACAGTGGTGTTGCTGATGTGCAGGTACCCAACCTGCAAATCAACAATAACAACAGTAACAGTGTCCGCCCTACAGTCTCGTTTGAGCAGATGTACTACGCTCAGGATTTACGTCCAGCCAAAAACTGGCGCGCCAAATATCAAATTGGTCTCAATAACTTGGGCAACATGATGGACTCCAACAACTACGCTAACAACGAGACTTTTCAGTTTTTAAATACTCAATTTGTTAATAGCGTTGCTTTTAAGCCCAACTTTATTGGTCCATCTACTATTGTTTCTGCCGAGCGTGGCATCTTGCGTGATCGCGCCTTTTTACGCGCTACTAGCGCCATATTGAGTCTCTCGGATCGCGATTATTTTGGTGGCTTTGGTACAGTGCATGAGCTACAGTTGGGGCAAAAGTTTTTCAAAAAAGAAGGCAACCTGCGCGCTGGCTACTGGAATTTTAACTTCCGCGGCGGTAGCACCAGACCACTCGTAACGCCTACTGACACTTCTCCTCCGGGCTTATTATCAATCCTCCCAGGTGGCTCAGGTCAGGGCAGCCAGCCCACCGGCATGTATGTCAACTTTGATCAAAAAATATGGAAAGACATCGGTCTCTGGGGTCGCTACGCACTTAGCGATAAACAGTTTGGACAGGTGTTTTTGGGCGGTTTGCTGACCTCCAGGCAGAGCTTTAGCTTTGGTACTGAGATACCAGCCAAGATATTCGTTAAGCGCCGTCCCGATGATGTGTTGGGTATTGCTTATGGTCAGATCTCATCCTATCGTCGCGGCACTATTACTCCCTCTACGCCTGCCTTTGTCTCTCTCAATGGTGTGCCCGCCACCACTCTTGATGAGGTCAATGCCAACGTGGGTTTGCTCAGTCCGGGACTGAGACCGGCTCAGGAGAAATGTCTTGAGACTTACTACCGCTTTCAGGTCAACAAAAATGTATCTGTGTCGCCGGACTTCCAATATATCTGGGCGCCTGGTGCTACTGCTGGTGGCAACCCTGGCATATGTGTGCTTGGCACAAGACTAAACGTAGTGTTTTAGACGCGCTCCGGTGGTTTACGGCTCTGTGCCTTCGATTTTTGTCTGAGCTAGTTTCATCTCTTGACTCAGGGCGGTCAATCCAGCGTAGCCACCAAAGCTCATGCTGTCGACAGCACCTGACGGTACGATGACCGTAGCTGCGTTGCCGCCTTTCATTACTTCGTAAAGCATGTTCATACCGCGCAGGTGCAAAGCGATTGGATGCTCTTCGTAGACCATGCCAGCATTGGCAAAGCGTCTGGCGATGTTTAGCTCACTGTCTCCCAGCAAGATACGCGCCTGACTCTCGCGCTCCGCTTGTGCTACTCGGCTCATGGCGTCTTGCAATCCATCGGGGATTTTGATGTCGCGCATTTGCACTGACTCTACTTTGACTCCCCACGGCTCTGTCTGAGCATCGAGAGTAGTGGTCATGGATAGGTCGAGACCGGCTCTATCAGAGAGTACTTGACTCAAGTCTGAGCGCCCGATGATGTCGCGCAGAGCTGTTTGGGCGGCACCGATAACTGCCTCGCCGAAGTTTGCAACTTGCAGCGTCGCTAGTTTTGGATCGACTACTCTCCAGTAGACAACAGTATCTACGTTGACCGGTACATTGTCTTTGGTCAAAGTTTCTTCGGCTGATACGGCACTAGTAATGGTGCGCAAATCAATCGTAAAAGGAGTGGTCTCAAGAACAGGGATCAAGAAAAACAGCCCGGGGCCTCGTACACCGTTAAATCTACCGAGTAAGAGTACGACTTTGCGCTCCCACTCATTGCAGATACGCAGGCAAAAATAACAAAGCACGGCTAAGCCGACTATTGCCATGAATGAAAAAGTGAAAAACAGCCCTAAATTCATGGCACTCTCCAGGCGGCAGTTGTAAAACAGCTGCGATTATAAGTGCTTGGCAGGGGGATGGGGCTTTGATTTTTTTACTACAGACTGAGATTGAATCAGCTGAATGTCATTAAGAGCCTGTCGATACAGTACTTGCTTTATGTAAGTCTGATAGGGTACCCCTATTGATTCAGCCACCTTCTTGATCAGATTTAGAGGTTCTTTTTGCCACCTAAAATTAACTCTTGTTTGCTCAATCTCTGAGTCTGCAAGAGCGGTCAATTTGCTGACTTTGGCATCGATCTCATCCGAAAGTGAAATGTCCTCGAGTTCTTCGATTACGAAGTTGCCTCTTCTTGATTTGCGCTTTTGCATGAGGTTATCCTGAATATTTGTCAAAACACGATACTATCATCACGACCTTTGATTCTTCGTCTATCCAAAACCACATATGCCCTCGTTTTCATAAAGCGTTTCCCAGACTTCTTGTGATTTTAGCCAAGTAGTTTTTCCACTAAAGAAGATGAAAATTGTGTCGTCTGGTTCTTTGAGATGCCTAACATAGATGTAGCAGATCTGGTTTATCCGGCTCGTACTTGAACACGAAAGAAATGCCTTTTACTCTCAGCCTTTTGTATTTTCTGTTTCGCTGTGCTCAGGTCCCGATAGTCGCTCCATTTGTCTCTCAATAATCAGTGCATTGCTTTGCTGCCGCAGTCCGTGGGCGATTACTAGTAAGGATTGCAATTGTGAGAGTGACATATCCGAGAGATGATGCCGATTTAGAGTGCGCGAATTGGCTAGTTGAATTGCCGCATCGTACTTGCCATCGGGATGGAGGATCAAAAAAAGCAAGCACATCCCAAAGTTACCGCTAGCGCTGAGCGGCAAAATGCAGTGGGATGAAAGAGCGCCCAATGTAGTAGCGATAATTGGAGAAAGTGTGGCTTGCTATCAGTCATCGGCTTGGCGCTCCAGGTGTGCCACACGGCTCTGCTCAAGTGATACCGAATATGTTTCGATCGTCTCGATCAGTCTTTGTTTAGATTCTATTTGCGCTTGAATAACTTTGGCGTTATGTGTTTCAAGTAAATCACCAGCCAACCGTTTGAGCTGTCTTAACTCCTTGATTGTCATATCCTCAAGCTTATCGCCTGTGAGAAATGCATCAGTGGCGAGTCGCATGTTGTCCTCAAGTCTGCGCTCAGAGTTTGCCAAAATGAAGCTCAGATACGGTAAGGCAAAAGCTGCCAGCCAGTAGGGTGGCTCGCTGGCAAATGTGGCAGTGCTTATTGCGGCTGTTGAGAATAAAGTCCAAAGGACGAAGATCCAGACCATAGTGGCAATAGGAGAGTGCTTTTGCAAGAATTGCAGTTTTGTTTTGCGTCCACAAGTACATTCACCAGTCGAGCAAATGTAGGCGTGGCTGATGCTTAAGAGCACTATCAGAACAAAGAAAATTCCAATTTTTTCGAGAATTTCTAGCCCCAAAAACGCAAGACTATCAAGTTGATAAAAGCTAGAAAAGTGAAGAGAATGGTGTTGCAAAAATTGGACGTGTGAAAAATCAACCAGTGTAAGCGCTGGTTTAGTTCTTCTGATTCCAGTACAGACCTGTGCATGTTTGTGTTATGCCCTCGGCGTCTGTGTGCATCCCCTGTGCACCCAAAATTGTAAAACTGGTAACCTTTCTTACACTAGTTACCATATTAAACCATCACTGGGATTGATACGCTCTTAAACTCCGCCAGCTACGATGCAGACAGGTTGGTGCGACCAGTTGTTTGCGCAGGCTCTTAATATGCTGCTCGCAACGCTGACAGTTAGTTGTTCTTCCGGTGTCCCTGTTTGCTGGCCTTGCCAGAAATTTTCTTGAGGTGATTACCATGGACGGCGCTTCGTTTCTTTTGCCCATAGACGGCTCTGAGGAGTCCTTGTCTGCTGCGCAATTTGCCTGGGAGTTAGCGGCAAAGAGTGGCGCTAAGGTCTCAGCTCAGCATGTTGTAGATACCACAGCTATCTGGCGCTTCCTCAAGTATGACCGCGCTGGGTTTGTCGGCAGTGGTGTTTACATCGATGCGCGCGAGCAGATAGCGACCTCAATGCGCTCAGTTGCTGAGTCACTGATGTTGTCCTATAACACGCAGAGTGCGGAGCGACCGATAGTCGGGGAGTCCTTTATTGACGAGGGTGATCCTGCCGCGGCAATCGCTGCCAGAGCCACTGAGCACGACCTGGTCATTGTGGGATGCCACTCCCGGCGTTATGCTCCCCGTCGTCAGCGCCTATATGAAAAACTCGCTGCTATCTGCCCTTGTCCTGTGTTGGTTGTGCGCAAAGTCCCCCATAGCTGGTCGCGCATGCAAGTCATGGTCACTGATGATATCGCCAAAGCTGAGAGCTACTCCAGCATCTATCAAATTGGTACATTGCTTGGCTTGCCTACTGAGGTCTACCTTGATGTCGAAGGCGCTGATGTAGATACTGACAGAGTCACGCTCGGCGGCTGGTCGCCTTGCTTTGGTGTGCGCTCAGTGGAGCATGCCAATTTTAAGGATATGATCACTAGCGCCCCGTATGACGCGCTCTTAGCTGTATCAGCTGAATGTGTCTCCGGTCAATATGCAGCTCAGTATAGAGCCCGTATCAGAGCATTCCTTGACCAGTCCGATTGCCGTGCACTTTTGCTGTGGCGCAGCCCAACATCATCACATTTGATTCAGAGATTGGTCAGTTAGCTTTGACACAGGATGGACCGATCATCCCTAGGGATGATTGGTCGCCGCTTCACTTGATCTGTCGAGGCGGGTTCGGAGGGGTGGAGGCACACGCCTCTCCGGACAGTCCGTGTCAGCTTCGCTACATCCTTGTAAGGGGCATTTGCAGCTCACTGCGGACATCTCCGCTGCCATCTCTTTGATTTCACTCATGATGACAAAGAGTCTGCGCCCGCGCTCTGTGATTGTATGCTCCACATGGGGCAGCTTTTCGTCATAGACTTTGCGCGAAATCATGCCGGCGCTTTGCAAGGCTTTGATGCGCTCTTGCAGGGTCTTCATGCTCAGACCCGGTATGACGCGCAAGAAGCGTCTAGTACGCACTGGACCTAGCGCTAGCTCCCGCAAAATCTGCACTGTCCACTTGGCGCTCATAAGGTCTAAAAGAGGCACAATTGGGCAGGATTGGTCGGTATCGGTAGTTAGGTTTTGCATAGTTTTTTACAGACGATAAGGAATGCCGATCCTAATTTTAGGACTTAGTTACTTACGTCGTATCAACCAAAGAGCTGATTGTCTAATCAAGTGCTCGGTGTATGAGCGTGCTCGTTTTGTGCCATACCAAGACGTTTTTCCATTTGTTCCAGAGTAATGCCTTTGGTCTCTGGAAAAATAAACAGCACAACAAGAAACTGTGCCACCATCATCAGTGCAAAAAAGTAAAACGGCATCGAGCCTGATTGAGCCGCCAGCATGGGAAACGTGCCTGAGATGAGGGCGTTCATGATCCAGTGGGTGGAGCAGCCCAGGCTTTGACCTTTTGCGCGTACCTGGGTGGGGAAAATCTCGCTGATATAGACCCAGATTACAGCCCCCTGCGAAAAAGCAAAGAAGCCAATATACGCTACGAGAAACCAGACAAGTGACTCCATGTTTTTGTGCATTTGCATGATCACAGCCACACCAGCCAGGCAGATACTCATGCCGACAGAGCCTATTAGCAGCAACTGTTTGCGCCCTAATTTGTCAATCACTGCCATGGCAATGAGAGTAAAGAGCAAATTGGTGGCGCCGATAATCACTGCCTGAAAGCCGCTACTGACCTTGCTATAACCAGCCAGTGCAAAAATATCATTGAGATAGTAAAGGATGGCGTTGATGCCGGTCAGTTGGTTGAAGGCACCAGTGGCGATGGCGAGGAAAATCGGGAACTTGTATCTTGGTGTGAATAACTTGGCTGCTTGAGCTGCTTTTGCTTCGTCGATTGATACGATGATTTCTTGCAGCTCTGCCTCGGCGTCTCCAATAGATGTTTTGGTAAGCACCTCGCGTGCCTCTTGCTCCAGTCCCTTTGCCACCAACCAGCGAGGACTGCGTGGTATACCAAAGAGCATGATCAAAAACAAAAGCGCTGGTATACCCGATACACCCAGCTGCCAGCGCCACTCTGTCGAGCCCTGGATAGCGAGTCCTATTAGGTAGTTGCTAAAGTACGCCAGCAAAATACCGACTACGATATTGATTTGAAACAGCCCGACCAGCCGTCCGCGCCATTTGGCGGGGGCAAGCTCGGCGATGTAGAGCGGACCTAGCACGGATGAGCCGCCTATACCGAGACCTCCGAGAAATCTAAAAAATATGAGTGAGGGTAAATCCCAGGCAAAGGCGCAGCCAATTGCTGATAGCACATATGCTAGAGCGGTGATGCGCAATGTCTCGCGCGCTCCCAAGCGCTCACCTATGACTCCGGCTGTAAGCGCACTGATGACTGTGCCCCAGAGCGCGCTTGCTGCAGTCATACCGAGCCAAAATGGTGTCAGTGTAAATGTCTGTGTAAGAGAGTGAGTGGCGCCAGAGATGACTGCGGTATCAAAGCCAAACAGCAAGCCGCCGAGCGCGCCGACCAGTGAGCACCGGAGCAAATAGCCATTAAACTTGCCTGCTGTCATGTGTGCCTCTTGCCGGGTGACTTTTGGGGGCGCTAAAGTGTCATACTATACTAGCTTGCATGGATGTTTAGTCTGCAGTAGCTGGAATTTTGTCCTTTTGGATAGTGGGGATTGCTATTTAAATGACCAGAGCGCTTAGATTTGCCGTTTATATCATCGCTGGCCTCTGTGCTCTCTCGGCTCTGGGATATTTTTACTACGATGGCTATGTGCGCTTTCCCACGCTGGAGGACCGGGCTGGGTTTGTGAAAAAGCTGGCAGAAAATGAACAGAGCTGGGCTCGTTATAAGCTGGAGCGCATGGATAATAAAGATCCTCGGTATCATCAGTGCACGGCAATCGGTCCCATTGAAGTCGGTGCCGTGAAATACAAGCATCCAGTTTTAGGTGTCATTTTGGTGAGGTGCCGGCTCGGATTGAGCTTGATGCGGATGGCTACAAAAAATTGCGCAAATTAGCCTGCACAAGTGATGTTGGAGCAAAGATGTATGCCAACTATCACGTTGCTGAATTGGCTGCGGCTAATGGGTTTTGCCAATACGTTTGCGGCAAGTCGCAGAATGAAGTTAGAGAATTGCTTGGTGCACCTGATTACTCTGCCGACGATATACCTTTATGGGAGCCGCTCAAGCCAGGAATCGAACGTTGGGTCTATAACCTCGGATTGGAGCCAATCTCAGTAAAACTGTTTTTTGAAAAAGGTCTTTGCACTAGAGGCGAAATCTGTGGGCGCGCTGAGATGATGGACCTTGCTCAATGGCTGATTTACAGGATAACCAAAACGTCCATCGGAAAGAGTGTTAATGTGATTGTGGCTAAGAATGGCACACCCTATCAGATTGAAGATAGTTGTAATAGGCAAATTAAACAGCATTTGGACGATGAAACCATGTTCTATTTTGTCTCTGCTAGACGCCAACTTGAGGTCGAAATCCGACATGGTTTGGGTGACTATACGGCCGTCTGCTCGAATTCAATTTCAAAAATGCTCGATGAATGAGATAGCCAGCTGTCGGCGCTGTAATTTTCATTTGCAAGACAGGATACTATCTTTCGTGGACTTCTCAAGGCAATTAGAGTGTCCACAATCCGTGAGCTTAACTGCTCGCGAATAGTTGCAACAAAGTATTTTTTGTCAGCGCCTGTTGCTACTTTCATACTTCCGACTAGTGCTTCGCCGTTTTTGCCAGTCAGAATGATCACTTTTTCGTCGCGGGTGTCGACTATCTCAAGATTGTCACCCAATTTTTTGTTGTCTTTTTGGTCAATAGTCTTAAACAGGCGACTGGCATCAGAGGGGGACATGCTCTGCAATTCGCCTTGCATTGCTTGGAGTGCCTTTAAACTATCGCCCTTATCCAACAAGCCAACGATGTTATCTGCTTTTGCGGAAATCGGGTCTACTTTTGCCTCGCCATGGTGTGTCTCCTTAGAAAAAATCAGTGCCTTCGCCGATGACAGCAATATAAAGGAGGTTTGTGACAGATTTGGGGCGTGATGGGACTCTTTCGCTGATTTCTATCGCCTGCGCAAACGGTTCTGCTGACATCCCGGGCTTGCATTAGCTTCGCTACCCCTGAAGCTGCGCGAGCATAATATGGCGTTCATTCCCTTCTTAAAAGCCTTGAGCCCTATTACTCCAATACTTTAGTTTCCCGCTATCAAGACTTATTTACTTACAACTAGAGCAACCCATCAGCTAATCAAATCACGCGCCGCCCCCGCCCTCATCGCCTGCACCATGCCCACCGCCATGGATAGACGGGCTCGATTTGAGTTGTAAATAGCTGCAATCTCTGGAAGTAAGCCAATACAAAGACGTTCTCAAGAAAAGTCATTCAAACCAAGTAAGTTTTCAAGCGCTCGGTCGCCGCCTCAGCGGATATCGGGCATCAGTATCAGCCTTTAACCCAAGGTATGCGTATGAACCGTGTATCACACTCCCTCAAGCACACTCCCGCACCCAAGCGGCGGAAGTTCCGTGTCGAGAAGCGCTGGTTTGTCATGCCCGATGGCGTGCGACTGGCGTCAACCCTCTTTGTCCCTCGTCCTCGCAGTAAGGGTGAGACCTTCCCGGTCCTGCTCGAATATCTCCCTTATCGCAAGGACGACACTTTTTACATCGTCGACTACCCCTGTTTTAGCTACATCGCCCAGCTCGGTTTTATCGGCGTCAAGGTCGATATCCGCGGCACTGGTGCATCTGACGGCGAGATCCCGGAGCGGGAATACTCCGATCAGGAAATGCAGGACGGGGAAGAAGTAATCCGGCAGCTCAGCGCCATGACCAACTCCAATGGCAATGTGGGGATGTTTGGCGTCTCCTGGAGCGGCTTTAACTCACTGCAGATGGCGATGCGCAGGCCGCCTGCTCTCAAGGCTATCCACGCCGTCCATGCCTCCGATGATTTGTTTAACGACGATGTGCACTACATCGACGGTAACCTGCATCTGGACCCCTACCACCTGTTTATCAACCACGAGCTTGGGCTGCCGCGCGCCTGACTACGAGTTGAGCGATGAGTATTTTGCCTCGCGCTTTGACCGCCGTCCCTGGACTTTTACCTATCTGGGCAAGCAGCTCGATGGTGAGTTTTGGCGGTCCAAATCTTTGCGCGCGAGGACTACAGTCGCATCGACATCCCGGTCTACCTGCTTGGTGCGGCTGCTTGATGGCTACCGTTCCGCCACTGTGCGCATGTTCAAAAACCTCAAGGTGCCAGTGCGTTTGCGACATCGGTCCCTGGAATCACAGCTGTCCTGATGACGGCACTCCCGGTCCCAACTACGAGTGGGTGGAGCGCATGACTCAGTGGTTTGGACAGTACCTCAATGTGCCTGCCGGTGAAGATGCTGCTGAGATATCAGCTAAGGGCGCTGGTAAGGCACGTGCCGCATCTGCCAAGAAGCACAAGCCGACTCGTGAGTCGCTGGTCTATGTCCGTCATGGTCATGAGCCTGACAGCAAGATCGAGACTGTACCTGGCTACTGGCGCAAGGATGCGCTCCCTGCTCGTGGCACTGTCATCGAGACTGTTGCTCTGGCGCCTGCCTCTTGCCCGCGCAGTCTGGCTTACAAGGCCTTTGGCGGCACGGCGGCAGGCACATGGTGGGGTGATTTGACTGGTGAAATGGCTGGAGATGATGCTGACTCGCTTGTGGTCGACAGCCCCGCACTGGAAAAGCCCAAGCAAATCATCGGCTCCCGAGGTCACTCTCACTGTCAAAAGCACGTCGCCGCGCGCCAAAGTGGACGGTGCGACTGGAGGACGTCTCGCCAACTGGTGCAGTGTCTCTTGTTACCGGTGCCCTGGTGCATCCGGCATTGCGCGATGGCAGGATGAGTCCCGCCCAGCGCAGGTTGACCAGGAGTACGAGATCGAGGCAGTGTTGCATTTCACTACCTGGACCTTCCAGCCTGGGCACAAAATGCGCATCTCTGTCGCCAATGCCCAGGTGCCCATGACCTGGCCAGCGCCGATCACATGACGACGACGGTGGACTTTGGCAAGTCGACTCTGTCACTGCCTGTGGTGCCGCTCAATAAAAACAAGGTGGTCGGGCTGCCCAAGGTCGCTGACCGGATGTACTGCCGCGATGGTGAGTTTATCGATGTGCCGGGTGGTAAGCCCGATGCACAGGCCTATCAGCGTCGGGACTCGCGTACTGGCGCTCGCTCGCACGTGGTCAAAGCACGGTCGGCTTATCGCATCAGGGAGCGCAAGTTTTACACCAGTAATACCAGCATCTGGACTGCCAACGACGCCACTCCCTGGGCGGCTCGTTATACCGGCATCGCCAGTACAACGGTGACAAAGCGCGGGCTTGCCTGGACTTTGACGACGCGGCTCATTGTGCGCTCGGATCGCGACAATCTCTATGTCACGGTCACTCGCACACTGACCAAAACGGCAAGGTCGCTCGCAAACGCGCCTGGCATGAGACGATTCCGCGTCAGTTTAACTAGCGTTAGCTGGTTTGCAGTCTCTACATTCAGTTGATTCGAAGGAGTACCTCTGGTCCAAAAGACCCGAGGTACTCTCTTCTTTTTTTCTCTTTTTTTGAATACTAATACATATAGTGCAATATCTCAGATCTCATATCAAGATAAAGGCTATGGTGAGTGATGCTTACTTCTTCCTTGGACATAACTTTTCAATTCTAGCTACTAGTCTCTTCAAAGTCTTATCTCTCTGATTTGTGGCGATATTCACGAGACTTTCATGTCCTTTGGTTTTAACTTATGCCATTACTACCTGGCGGACTTGAAATGGCGATACAAGAAAAACAGCGATGTTAGAGAAAGCGCTCCCGTGAACGACAGAGGCGTGCAAAGCGAATCCCGCTTGAATGGCGGCGAGCTATTGAGTCAGTATGATTCGGTTGTGGGCAAGGCTGCTGGCAGCTCGGGCACTGCCTGGGTGATGGTTTGCAGGCAAGTGGTGGTCGGAGCAATAGCGCTGTCGAAAACGGTCAATTGGTTTTTAGTAACCCATACGGCGGAGCAGATCGCAATAGTGGCGAAGGTAAATCATGGCAGGTTGCTCCAAGCCGGAGGTGTCGCATGACGCTGCTCCCAGGCAGATGAGCCCCGAAGAAAGCTTGTTTAACATGGGCAGACGCACTGATATCAAAGGTGCAAGCGCTGCTGCCGAATCTGGTCAGCAAGAGAGCGCTAAACTAGGTGCAAGCCCGGCATTCAAAAGGACGGTACTCTCAGTCAAAAGATCAAGAGAGCTTGTTCAAGGCTGCTGAAGGCGTTGGTAACAAGGACTGCTCAATCATTTCCAAAACTATGTCAATCAAGGACTTAAGGGCAATCATCAATTACAATTTAGCAGAGTTTGCTCAAGATGGCAAAGCAACAAATGTCATCAATGTCATTGGACAAGACGGCAAACCGGTTAAACAATATCGCAAATAGGGCTTAAATTTGATGATTGGCAGACGAATGTTTTTCGCCGTTACCGTGCCCCTACTTTGTCTGTTAGTGCAATCCTGTGGTTTTGCTGTCTATTGCTCAAAACGAAGGTCCGCCACCAGAGCCAGTCTTTGTCATCAAAGTAAAGCGTGATCTGTCACCTCAAGCCTTCGGCAGTTGACGATGCCACTCTGAATCGGTATTTTGCCGATGAGATAGAACAGCCTGGTATCAGTCGAGAGCGATTTGAAAAGCTTTTGGCTGATGCAATAGTTAAGTATGATCCAACTCAATCGGTGGTATCAGTCAAAGATCGCACTATCGCCCTCAAGCGCCCTAAGGGCGATGTTGCTTCTGGGCTGTTTGCAAAGATATACCCGGCAAGCGCAAGCGCAGTTTGCGGACGTTTTTAACCAGCCTCAAAGAGATAGCTAGTGGTACTGCCCAAGATAAGGGCACCGTCAGTGATGTCGTGCCTCTTGTACGGAGCGCTATGCTGGTCGACCAAATAGATGGAGCCAAACCTTCTGGGGCTGCGCCGGATACAAAATCATTTGCCTTAGCCTGGTATCCAATCGCATCAGGTATGATTTGCGTCTATGCCTCGGACTCGCCCAACAGTCTCTCCATGCCACCTGCGGATAAAGCCGCCAAGCTAGGGCTTAGTGCCGCTGACATCAAGGTCCGATGCAGACTCTGCTCCTCATTTGCCCACGGATATAAGCTTCTATGGTGCCAAAGGTATTTTTATGGTCACATGCGGCGGTGATTTTGAGTCGAGTTTGATACTGGACGACGA
>JADKDV010000007.1 GCA_016718315.1 Candidatus Obscuribacter sp.
AGAGGATGTTTGCCTGGCTGGAGCGGACCGGCGGTTGTTGATACAGAGCAGAGCGATGACGATAAGCAAGCCATCGAAAGTGCGATCATACGGCGTTTCCTGTTTTGTTATGCTGAAAGTAGCGGCGGTTGACATTGGTGGGTGAAATCACAGCCAGGGTAAAAGCTGGCTGTGTTCTAAAGTACGACCGGCGGCAAGAGTTGCCAAAGCGCCGGCCCATTCACGCTAGGTCAGATGAAGTAGAAGGCGAGCACCAACGTTGGCGTAGAGACCGAGCAACGTGCGCCTTCAACCAGTTGGACTTGCCGTCTGGACGATGAGTGACCACCATCACCGAGGCAAACACCGCGATGATTTCAGCCTGCGAAAAGACCAGGTCCATCCGGCTTGCCCGGGGATGAGTCCGACAATCACTGACCGGGCGCGACGAACATCGCAATCTGCGTACTGGAGCCGAGAACCAGGCTGACCGACAAGTCATCGTCTTGTTCTTGCGGGCCTTCAGCGCGGCGTTGCTATTTTTGGCGGCGTTACCGACGATGGCAAGCAAGATGACACCCGGCAAAGACAAGCGTCGCTGCCTTGGTGTAGGCGGCGTGTTCGACGCTCGAGACAAGCCTTTCCGGCCCAGGAACAGTCGTCAGGGTGACGCCGAGGCTGGCCACCATGATGGACTTCTTCAGGCTCCAGCTGGCAGACCGGCTGAGTGCGTATCTTCGGGGATGTCGGCGACTGGCGCAAGCCAGGTACTTCTGTGTCTTGAGGCTGAAGAACCGGCCCGGCGAGTAAGCATCATCAGCACGATCGGGGATGGCCAGCGCCATTTGCTGTCAGACAGCTGGCTGTCCGGCGTGCCGACGTGGTGCACCGCAGCGGCGGGCAGAAGCAGGGCAAAGGCAGCGATGGTGACAACGCCCGACGCTAGTGCCAGTGCCGCCTTCGTTGACTTCTGCTCTTTGGCTGCTCGAAGTACACCGCCCGGCAGGAGGAGGGCTGCCAAACGAGCAGGAGGTTGGCGATGATCGACCCAGTGATGGACGCTACGACGACCTCGATGAGACCGGCATTGAGCGCCATCAAAGGCGATGATCCAGTTCACAGGCATTTGCCAAACGTGGCGCTGACCAGACCACCGGCGGTGGGTCAGTGTGATGCGCGACGTGCTCGCTTGCCTCGCCCACGCGATCTTGGTACCGGCACGATCGCCAGACGGGCGACGAAACGCGATACGATGGGCGACATCTCCATGAAGGAGGCGACGAAGGTCAGCGGTACCGCGAGCAGAAGACAGTTGAACGGTTTTTGCATGTCAGATTCCTGATAGGTGTTGACGAATGGAGCCCAACGACCGAATGCGGGCTCTCACCTAAGCCGGGGATTCCCACAATGGCGCGCCGCATTCCATCCTGATGAGGAGAGATAGTGAGGCTCGGGTGGCGCGTATTGTTTGCTGGGAAGTAAGGTCTCTTTAGGGTTTGAGTTAGAATGGAATACTCGGACCGTAGCTAAATAACGCGCCCTAATAGAAGCTATAAAACTGGGAGCTATAAGTATATTTACGTATTTAAAACTCATGATTTAAGCTTAGTTAGCTGGGCTAGCTAGCGCAGACTCTGGAAGGCACCAGTCATAGCTGGCTTAGTCCCATGGTTTTAGCATTATCGGGTTGTGGTGATAGCTGGTACCGGGCTCACAGGCCTATTGCCGTCTCATCCGCCCTTAAAAGGGCAAACGTCCAATTTTGTGCCTCGGCAAGATCGTTTGTAGAGATCTTATTGTCCGGCCTGCAAATGTAACTGAGCGCGCTCTTTGAAGGTTTTGCAGTTGGCTCAAGGGGCGATACAGCTGTCGTAATCTTTAATTGCTCCGGCAATATCTTTGACTTAATTTTAAGCATCGCTCTGGTGCGGAAAGGCTTCTCCATCCCTGGGATTTGTGGCAATTAGTTTGCTCAACTCGTTTATAAACCCGTCGTATTTTGCGGGTATTCAGAGACGGCGCACTAGTCTAAATACCGCCAGTCAATGGTGTACGGTTTAAGGCTGGCGCGATGGTTTACCCGCTGCCTCGTTATAGCGTTCTCTGGTTTTCAGGATGCCACCCTTGATGCGATAAAAGCTCGGTTCGGTGGGTTTTGCTTGATTGCTGCGTCTAGCCATTGCAATGCTTCCTGGGGGCGATTTAAATTTTCTAGTACCTCGGCCTTTAGTACCCAGCAAGTCAGAATTGGCATTGGGGCAGGCGAGGGCTTTTATCGACCAATTTTAATGCTTCAGCAGAACGGTGCTTCCTGGATGGCCCAATTTGGCTTTGATGTAATACGCTCCAGAGCATTTGGGGTCAATAGAGAGTGCCTTGTCCAGATAACGGTTGACTGGTTTTCTTTCTCTTCATCACCAATTACGCTCAAATACGTGGATGCCAGAACTACATAGTTTTCGGCGGTTGCAAACTTGCTTTTGCAGAGTAGCTGGCAGATCTCGCGTGCTTCAAAGATATAGTTATCTCTCGATTTAGCTCAGCAGCAATCAGGAGTGCAGCTCAGCGGCATTTTTGTGGATTTAGCCTGCGCGCTGTGGAGGCGAGCCTGGATCATGGCATTTCTAGCAGTCTGATCGGTGTATTTTGTGACTGCTGATACTGTCTGTGGTATTAATAGTTGGTGCGACACTATGATCAGCAGCGATGCTGCTTTTTTGCCAGGTTGCAAATACGAGTGTTTGGTTGGCAACATTGCATCCAATTGTAATGCCTCTAGTCATTATGCCCGCCGCAGCCAAAGATAACTCCAGTGGACTTTGCTAGATGGGACAAAGTATTAACGCATAGGCATTTGATTTTGGTCTTGACGTCAAAACAGTGCGAAAATACAGACAGGAAGCAAAGGTGTAGGCATGGCTGAAGATAACCGCAAAGACGAGGCCAATTACGGGCGCATGCTCTATGAAGAAATGGAGCGTAAATTGGCACAGCTTTTGAGTGCCGAAAACCGTCAGGCTGCACAAGAGACCATAGGCGGCGCGCTGCAAAAAGGCAAGGAAAGTGCGCAGTTTGCCTTTGACTTGATCTCTGAGCTAACCCGCGAGCTGAGCGGCATTGAGTCCTTTAATATCATTCCTAAGCCTCCTGCTGAGCTAGAGGTGGACATCAAGTCCAAAAAAGAAACCGAATTACCAATTAAACAAGTAATTGCGCCTCTAGTTGAGATGGATGCGGTGATTATTGCAAACGGATTCACTTCCAATCTCTCATAGACACTGAGATCAAAGGACTCAGATGCAATATCAATGAGGGCTTTGCTCTACGGATCAGCACCTTTTGGGTAAGCAGACCATCCCCATCAAAGGCACAGCGATTTTGAAGCGTGATCAAAACAAGCAAATCGTGATGGAGACAGCACCACATTGCCTGGCATACCTCTGCCGGTGAGTATTACCATTCCGCTCAAATTGCTATTGAGTGAGGCTAAAAAACGGCTGATTTAACTTCTTGCAAAATGCCATCATTTTTGGTGTCATACTTGCTTTGATGGTGTTTAAATTTTGGTTTTGGCTTAGTAAAAGTGTAGTGTTTGATGAATAAAGGCATGGATATCCCCGACGGCTGGTGGGCAATAGCCGAATCAGTGAAGTAGGCACAAAGCCCCTTGGAATTGAGCGTTTTGGTATCGATCTGGTACTCTGGCGTAAGGGCAAGAATTTGTCGTGATGTCCGATACTCTTTGTCCGCACCGCTCTGCCAAACTCAGTCTTGGCGAGATTAAGGCGATAAATCGCCTGTCCCTTCCATGGTTTTGAGTTTGATAGCTGCGGTAGCTGCACTTTTGTGCCTGAGACAAAGCAAAGCGCCGTCAATCTAAAGGCACCAACTTTTGTTGCCATCGAGCGTGGTGGCATGATCTTTGTCCGTCTGGGTGAGGCAGCTGAGCCCGCCCCTCCCTGGTTTGAGGAGTTAGAAGGTAATTACAGCTATCGTACTATGACAGATGTGTGGGACACCCATGTAACACGCTCAGTTGAGAATCAGCTGGATTATGCCCACTTGCCCTTTGTCCATCGTAATACTATTGGCGGTGGCACAGACCCCTCCCGTCCTGTCACTTTTGAGTTGACGGATCAGGGCATTAAGATGTTTACTGATGCTCACAAGGACACTAAGACGTTCTTCCATCTCAAATTTAACAACATCTGGATGCTCCAGTATTTTGCCCAGGCGGCTGTGCCAATTCCTTGCTTTTGTGCCTGTCAATGATAAGCAGACCAAGCTCTATCTGAGGCCCATCAAACCTTTTGCACCATACCGCTGCTCAGTGACCTGGTAAATCTTATAATGATGCAGCAAAATCGCTACATCCTCAATCAAGACAAGCATGTGGTGCTCAGCCAAAAGCCGCTGTGTGTGCTGGATGCCGACGATGAAAGGCTTTATCCCAGCGATAAAGGTATTGCTCACTTTAGAGAGTACTGGCGCACTAGCCTGGAGGCGAAGGCAAAAAGTCAGCAAACGGCGACTTCCAACTGTTAGGTTTTGAAAGGCTCAGTTTATGCAATCCAAAAGTGCTCTTTTTACAACTATTACTTGTTGTTTTGTCGCTGTGGGCGAGCAGCGCTTGCGGGAGCGATGTCGCGTCAGTTGGTGCGGACGGCGGGCAGCGTAGTCTCTCCAATCCAAACTGTGTCTATCGTAAGGCAGATGATCCAGAGCTTGCAAGGCTAGCAGTCAAAGCGCGAGCAGAGTGGCGCGCTTTTGTAAGGCTTTTGCATCAAGAGTAAAAGATAAACAAGTAAGTTTTATAGTCAAGGTGCATTCACCGAAGGCAGGATACTGAACACTTTTGGTTGGATGTGACTGGTATTGACAGTAAAACTATTAATGGCACACATAACGAAGATGGCGAGACTATTAAGTCAGTACATCATAGTGATGCTGCCTCATTGCCTGTGGACCAAATTGAAGACTGGCTGTATGACGATGGAGAGCATGCTGCAGGGGGCTACACTTTAGCGTATTTTGCGCCAAGTGTATTTGAGCCGCTGAATGGCATTGATACTAAGAGTCCTGAAGAAGGCTTAAAAGCTAAGCAGTTACTTTCTAATCACTGGCAAGAGATTCAGGAAAAAGCTGGAGCTGCGGATAAACCAGAGCTGACCGATGCAGATAAGCAAACTTATTCCTTCTTTTGTAAGTTATTGCGTCTGGTCACAGGTAATTTGGGCAGGCGGCCCTCAGCTAATGTGATGGCTGATATGACTGGTTTGCCCTTAACGGCGGTCAAGTCAATAATGCTTCTTGAAGCTAGAGATAGACAGAAGCCTTAGATTTGATTCTTTAGTAAGATGGAATGGTACGGAGTCAGTTAATGCTGACCAGTCCATTTGGAGTTTGATGTTAGTTGCATCCAAAGAATCGATTAGCGAGTGCGCGGCTACAAGTCGCCGCTATTGGCTGCTGCCATAGTACTTTCGGTAGTTTATGCCTTGGGGTCCGGTATATTTTCGATGTTGGTGTTGCAAGGCGAATTCCGGTTGGCGAGTGCCGACGGTGCTTAAGCCTGGGCACAATATTTTGTGTCAGATGCAGACACAGTGTATTTGCTGGTAAAAACAGCTGAACGTCCGGATTCCGCAGTTCGTGATGTGCCGACAGCGCTAGGTGGGCTACTTAAAACTACTTATCACGAGTTTGACAATAAAGTACGGGACTTTGAAGTTAGGTGCGAAGGTGGGAGAAATTCGCATGCTCCTAGATTGTTTTGGATGACAAAATCCGAGCGGATAAGTGGTGTGCGTTACGACAATAGAATATTTGCTGCATTCTATATGACAAAAGGCCAGCTCATGTCGATTGACGTTAAATGGCTCCCAGATGGTATGCATAAAAAGCAACAACTGGAGGTCGTTAGGCTTGGGATGAGGATGCCGGAGTCTTTTCCTTATTACAATTGTGCTGCTATTAAGGCAGGGAAATTCCTCTGGCCTGGACACCTGCTCTTGCCTGATGATTTGGCGGTAAGTTCCAATGATTCAATTAATCCTTATTCGCCACTGGATTTGCCATTGCCGCTTATTGGTGATGGCACTCAATTAGAACTTAAAACAAGACTGTTTGCGGGTGAGCAGATTAAGTCAAGTATGCTTGTGTTGCCCGGTAGCGAAGAAGAATTGAAAGAGTTTTTGGCAAAGAGAAATTTGGAAGTTAGTGAGGCGCAGAAGTCGCCTGAGCGTCATAAATAGCACAATTGTGCCGTAACAAGCTAAGTGTGTAGGTAAGCCTCAGGATTGGTATTTTAGTATGATGGATTGGTATAGAGACTATTATTGCTGACCAGTCCATTTGGAGTTTGATGTTAGTCGCATCCAAAGAATCGATTGCGAGTGCGCGGCTACAATTCGCCGCTGTTGGCTGCCACGATTGTGCGCACGATATTGTATATTTTGGTACTTGTATATTCTGCGAGAGTGAGAGGCACCGAGCGTCTTTAGCGACTCCGATTACTCTTACTCCTGGACGCACTATTTTTATTGCCAATGCAACTACTGTTTATCTTTTAGTAAAAACATGTGATAGAAGTTCTAACTAATTAGATTTGACTCCGGTGTTGGGTCAGAAGGATCATTAATGTATCCCCAGAGAAGCATGAAAACAGAGTGCCAGGATTTGAGTTTGACTTTACTGGCTTTCACGGCTTCTGGATACACCACATATTTTTTGGTTGGCAAAGCCAGAAAAGTTTTTGATATCTATGGTGACACGACCATACACGCAGCCTTTTGTATGACTAAGGGTCAGCGTATTTCGCTTGAGACAAAATGGCTACCAGATACATTGCAAAAAAATAGACAACTTAAACTAGTCAGACTTGGCGCACGTACTGCGGGTTCTTCCTTTTACAACAGCTATTACTCGATCAAAGCCGCAAGATTTCTCTCACCTGGCCATTTGCTAAAGACTGATGATTTGAGGCTAGATGACCATGATAACTCCTTGCTTCGCTCGCCACTAGATTTACCGGTGCCATTGGTCGGTGAGGGCGCACAACTTAGGCTGACTACCACTCTAATTCCTGGAGAGAGTATTAAATCCAGCATGCTCCAGTTACCCACCACTGAAGCCGAGTTGGCTAAGTTTTGCAAGTGCGTAATCTTGCTGTCACCTCAACAGGACCAAATCTGCGGTAATCACGTATGGTATCGGCGCCAAAGTGGTCCTATACTACAGTTGTTCAAAGGCAGTCCACGACTGGATTTGATTGTGACATCGGTGTGACAAAAAACCTCGCCGCGCTAGAGTAGTAAGCCGCAATCTCACGAGAGTGTACGGACCTCCATTTAGACTTTGGTCCACTTCAGTTGGAGAATAAAAATGGCAGAACCTGGAATGTTGGAATCGGTTAAAGTTGGCGCATCTAACCCTGCCAATAGTGGAGATAACCAACAGCTCAGCACTCTTGAACTGCTCGGTTTAGGTAAGGCCAAAGACGGTAGCAACCTTAATGTCAAACCGGCTGATATAGGAGTTGGGTACAGACAATTGGACCAGTCTAAAACTCAGGAAGTTGCATCTCCAAAGGGCGATGCTAACAGTAACAGTCTTTTTGACGATGCATATAATGTAGCTGCTAAAGGATTGAGTAAAAGTGCTGAGTTTATCGGTGAACACAAAGTCGCAATTGGTATTACCGGAGCTGTTGGCTCTGCTGTTTTGTTGCATAAACTAAATGCCTTTCCGTTTTTGAGTCAGGCTGGCAAAGGCGCAGCCAGAGAGGTCGGACTGGCTGGCGGTCAGACAGCACAGGTAGAGGCGCGAGCACTCAGTGCTGCGGTAAATCCTGCAGCGGCGACAGTAGAGCGTGATGCTGTGCTCAAGCAAGTAGGTGTAATACCGGATACGGTGCGCCCGGCGATGGAAAAAGTGGTCGCATCTGAGCTGCCACAGCAGTTTAAGGGTATGGCGGCCAGTTATGGAAAGTCTATTGGAGATTTAAGAAATCTCCCGGCTACGATTAAGACTGAGGCTGGTCAATCAATTGAAGATATTGCCAATAAGTTAATTGCTGATCGTATGGCCGTCACAGGTGAGCGCGCCAGTGCCAAACTGACTGCTGATGAGGTCGCTAGAATAACTGCCAATAATCCTGGTAAAGACCTGACCATTGCTGGTCAAGATCTCGTCGTCTACACACAAAAGGATCTGGTCAAACTGGCGGAGACCACACAGTTTAAGCACCTGCCACAGCTTGGACAGTTGCTTAAGCAAAATGGTGTGACCGAGGAGCAAATACAAGCCGCTCTCAAAATACAAGCCTCGCAAACTCCAGAGACGAAGCAGCTTTTGGGTCAGATATTGCAGGAGCAGGGACTGGCAACAAAAGCTCAGGTTGATGGAGCATTTAGCCAACAAAATAAACTCAAGGATGCACTTAAGGCTGTCCGTCAGGAGCTTGGGTTTGGGCAGTAGATAATGCTGCGGATGGAGATGGTGATTGGCTTGCCGTGGGCAGCGCCGTTAAAAAATCGCTGATGGCTTTTTTGTACTGGTCAGTGTCCACATCAAAAATGTCATTGTGCCCGGCATCAGGCAGTTTTGCAAATTGCTTAGGCTCAACGGCTGTGCGATAGAGTTCTTCGGATTGTGTAAATGGGATAATGCGGTCACGCATACCATGGATGATCAGTAGTGGTGCATGTGGTCTGTTTAAAACAGCCTGTGTATCGAGCTTTTGCGGCAAAAATAAAAATGGAGGATAGAGTTTAATCAGATCCATCTTTTGCTGTGCCAGCTTGTACAGTGAAGTAAAACCTGACTGCAATATGATGGCGCCGACCGGATGATTGGCGGCTAGCTGACCGGCTACGCCGGTGCCGAGGGACTCTCCCATGACTATTATGTCTTTGTCTTGGTAGTGCTTATCGGTCCTGAGCCACTGATAGGCCGCCTCGCCATCGTCGACGATGTTATCTACTGTGGCACTGCCAGCGCTTTTGGCATAACCCTGGTAGTCATATACAAAGACTGAGACTTTGTCTTGCAAGAGCATCGCTACCATCGGGATGCGAGTGTGCCGCCCCCGGGCGGGCGCGGGGGGGGGGGCGCCCCCCGGGGGGGCGGAAGGGGGCGCCGGGGGGGGGCCCGGGGGGGGGGGGGGGGGGGGGGGGGGGGGGGGGGGGGGGGGAGGGGGAAAACTGTTTGTCCGGGGCGGTGGGTTGCTTGAGCTTACGCCAGTCTCCGGGGTTAAAGGCTCCAGTTAAATCATTGACTAATTCTTTGAGCAAAGTTTTCATCGGGTTTGCCCATTGTCGCTATCACTGTGCTGCGTGAGAAACTCTCTAATAGTAGCGATGTAGCCTTCGTGTTCGTCGGCGGCTACCCAGTGACCGCTGTTTTCAAATACTTTGAGCACCGCTCCTGGTATCGTATCGGCAATGATTTGCGAAAACTCCGGTGCGCAGATCCAATCTTGCCCTGCGCCGATTACAAGAGTAGGGGCAGTGATATGTTTTAGTCCCTCGGTCAGTGATAAATTGCGCAAAAATCCAGCAAAGGCTACATTGATAGCGTCAGGGGATAGTATGCTTCTTTCGCGTTTTTGCTTTGCTGCCTCTGCATTGTAGCGAGTGGAATACATTGAGCCCATGAGGTCAAAGTAAGTCCGCAGTTGTTCTTCTGATGCAAAGGTGCCCTCAAATAATGCCTGGCAGCAAGCGATTTGCTCAGGAGTGCCGCGCTCCTCTAAAATTGCACGGGCTCGGTCCAGGCAGCGTCCCTCGGATGCTGTCACTACTGCAATCAGATGGGAGACATTGTTTGGATAGCGTGAAGCATAAGCCTGAGCCACTATGCCACCGTAGGAGCCACCAAGTACGACTATTTTTTGCAGTCCCAGATGCTGACGTAGAGCCTCCATGTCCTCGACATTGTTGTCGAGGGTGTAAGTCTCTTTTGGTCCACGAGCAGAGCGCCCCTGACCACGGTGGTCAAAATAAACGATTTGCACTTGATCACTAAGTGGGCTCAAGGCGGGCTTGTAGCCGGTATGATCGACGCCCGGTCCACCGTGCACGGCAAACATCACTGGCTTTTCTCTCATCCTAGGTCCGTCGGGCACAAGTCCTGCGCCTTCGATGTCAAAGTAAATCTCGGTGTCTCTAATTTTTGCTTTCATAGGCAAAATTATACTAGAGGCGAGATTACCGACGTATAACCGACCGTACAGTCTGTTTTTTGTTTTTTACTGACTGGGTATCTGTCCTGTGGATTGGTATCTATCCTACGGCGTCGATGACAAGATTATCGACGCTGCCGCTACTGCTGCTGCGGTGCTACCTGCATCCAGAGCTACACGTGTGCCGGTGGATAGAGCTGATTTTGCTGCCATTTCGCTTACTGCACGCTTACCTAGCTGATAATAGGTGGCTTTTATCGAGGCAAAGGGCAGTGCGCCGACATCGAGAAATCCATCCATGACTGTAAACTGCTTGGGTCCAAGGATATTACGGTCGATAGCGAGGGTGGCTACAGCCTGAGCTTTGCCCATCAGCTTGGAGCCTATCACTGCTGCTGCTACTGGCAGATGTTTACCAGCCAGGTATGCCAGTCCAGTCCAGCCGCCCATTTGTACTGGTGCAGCTAGTGCCCAGAGCAAGCGTTTAGTGTCGCCGTGGTTTTCTTCTGCTTGCAGATAGCTCTTGATGGCTGTTTCAAATTCTCTTGCGGCGGCGGGATCCTGTTTGGCTAGTTCTTCTTGTTTGTGAGCCAGGATACTTATCAGCGCATCATTAGACTCTTTGGCGCCAGGTCCAGAATAATCAAGACAGGTGGTGAGCCAATCAAAAGGCCTGGCACCGTTGCTGCCGTCGCGCTCTTGTCTAGCCATCATGGCCATTTGAGTAGCGGGCAGGTCAAATTGTGAGAGTGCTTGCCTCATCATCAAACGGTCTGCCGGAGCCACTCTAGATAGTATGTCCTGAGACATAACTGTACCGTATTTGGCCAGGTATTCTGCTGCTACTTTTGCGGCTGCATCGCGAGGTAGCTCTTGCAGTGCTTTTGTCAGCTGCTCTGCTTGCGGGCTTGTAAATCCATCCAATTTTTGACCGAGCCAGGATTCTTTGTTGCCGAGATAAAAGGCTCTGGCCATGTCTGCTGTCGATGTGCCGCCCTGTTGCATGACATTGAGTGAGAGTTGTCTTTGCTCGCCATAGCCCAGGGCTTTTTGTTGCAGTTTGACTTCTTCGCGGTTGGGCGCGAGTTTGCGCAGGATGGTTTTATCCGCCTCAGTGAGATCGTTTATGAGGATATCGCGTTTGGCTGCCATGCCCGAGACCAGATCCAGTCTATGGCTCAGGCTCATGCGTCCGGTGGTGAAAAGCTCTGAGTATTCTTTGCGCACATCAAAAATCTGTGCGCCAGTCTCGTCGTAGCTATCGTATATGCCGGATTTGCCCAGTGCACGAGTAAATGCTGCGTCAATCAGCTGGCGATTGATTTTGGTTTGAGGATCATTGCTTGCAATATCTAAGATCTCGGGATGGGTGGACATGGCTAGCTCAATGGCGCGCACCGAGATAATTGGTTTGTTTGGTATGACTGCTGCCAGCGCTACAGTCTCCATAGCATCAAAATTATCACTGTCTCCAGAGGTGAGGCGCTTAAATGCTAGGTCTGCCAGATGTCTCTCGGCACTGCCGGCGGGCAAGGATTTGTCCATGGCAGCGAGCATTGCCTGTCTGGCACCGGGTTTGTCTGATTTGATTGCTTCTAGCTCTCCTGTACTGATGCTATAGAGTGCTCGTGCTTTTTCTTCGGGATTGCGAGCGTCTGAGAGCATTTCGCTTATCGTGCGGCGTGCTTTGTTTTGACCGTCCTCAAAGCCTTTAACGTCGGCGGTATCGCTAAGTTTGAGCTTGGCCAGTACATCGGAGCGCGAGCCAGTGAGCTTGGCGGCATCTGTCTGGAGTAGTGTGGGATGGTCTGTTGGTCCGACGTCTTTATAGCCTAGCTTTTCTTTTAGTCTGCCCATCAGCTCCAATCTATCGGCTTTGGCAAAGACAAGGTTGATATCTTTTTCAAAGCGTACAAGCTCTGCCGGGTTTTCTTTAAAGAGTTTGTATTCGCGTGGTCCAAATTTTTCGTCGAGTACTTTTGCCCAATCGGCGCGAGCTGGTCGCTTGCCGAGGATCTCGGGTGTGCCGAGGGGTAAGAGTGCAGTGGTGAGACTTTCTTTGTCGGCGAGTTTTGACTTCCAGATGGCAGCATCGTAGCCAAACCAGGCTTTGGAGGCTTTGTCGAGAGCGGCGTCGACACCCTGTCTGTAAGTGGCATCGGTGAGGTAGCGCTCGCGCTCTTGAGGGCTGGCGTTTTCTACGAGTCGGTTGATTTCTTTGGTGTTGGATAGCTCATAGATTGGTTTTGTATTGCCTGCAATTAGTGTCGAGAGGCTGAGCTGTCCTTCGTTTAGATAGTCGACAACATTTTTGCGATAGTAGTCCTTAAATACGGTACCGGCAGTAAATGTTTTGACTAGCTCGTCCTGTCTGGTGTTTTTGATTTGCTCACGCACGTCTTCTGGAGCCATGCGCAGAGCCAGTTTGAGGATGTCGAGACGTTTTTCTTTTTGAGCAATGTCCACTATGGCATTGATGTCTTCGGCACTACGGCTTTTTACATCTGATTTGATCAGCACTGCCAGAGTCTCTTGAGCGGCTTTTGAGAGACGTGGATGCCGGAGTCAGGTCGGTCAGTGATTGTCCTTTGCCTGCTGCTAGCTCCCTTGCACCCGCTCTATGTCTGGCTTAGTAAGGACGCTCACTTTGTTGAGTATGTCCATCTCAGCGCGGTCGGTAGGTCCGTGCATACGGCGCACTTTGCCCATGTATGAGCGCTCCAGGCTCTCCATCGATGCTCTGATTTGTCCGGCTTCATCAGACGCTCCAGTGCGCTCAAAGTAGCGGCTCACCATTTCGTACTGACCGCCGCCCAAAAACGAGCCAGTCAAGCCGCTATTGAGCTGTTCGCGGACTTCATCACTGAGTGCTTTGCCTGTGAGCTTACGACTTGCTTCGTCGATATTGCGCACGGTTTGCGGCGGCAGTGACTCTAAGATGGATTGGATGCCGTCTGTATCCGAAAACCTTATCCCAAAATGAGTATGCTCAGCGGCATGGGTCACTGCATGAGTGATTTTTTCGACTTGCACATCTTGCTCAATTTGAGGCGAATGCCCAAGTGCTGCAACAATGAGATCAGGTCTGGATTGGTGGATACCAATTTTGGCTAGTTTGTGGTCTTCTTCGGGGCTGCGATTGCCATCTAGCATCAAGCCGATAAGCTCGCGGTCGTGCTCCGCCTGGTCCTTGCGTTTTAATTTGGCCTGGACATCGTCATTGCCTTGAAATCTCTGGCGTATCTTTGCTTCGGGATCTTTTTGTCCATCAAGGTAGCGCTGCATGCGGCTCTCATCTGCTGGGCTAAAGTCTTTGAGTTTGTCTAGAGTAGCCAGGTCAAGCTTTTGACCACCAGACTTTTGTTCATACTTTTGTTGAAAAGCCTGGAATTGATCATAGGGCAATTGCGCCAGTACGCTTTTGACTCCCACTCCATAGACATAGCTGTCGGCTGTGCGAGCTAGTTTGTTGCCATTGACGAGGGTCAATTCTTGTAGCGATTGCGTAATGTTCTCTTTTATCTTTAATGCTTCTGGATCTTGCTGTGCCAGCCACGGACGATTGTGCACTGAGTCCGCTGATTTGACGGTGGATGATTGTTCGATGGCGGGAGATTTTTCGAAGGCAGGTGATTTTTCGAGGGCAGACGAGCTTGCCAGGGGTTGATACTTGTCGGAGGCAATTGGGCTCTCCTCGGCAGTCTCAGATTTTGCGGTCTGGGTGACAGCGTCTCTTGCCATAGATGTCAGTCCTGCTTGTGGGGTGACCTATTAATAATTGATTGAAGGTGAAAAAGTTGTGAATCTTGGCGAGTATCGATTTTTTGGCGATTAATGGTTTGGGGTGCAAAATATACAAACATATTTACGGCAAGCGTCTGAATGATAAAGTATTGTCTTTAGTCTGAGGAGGCAGTATGTCCAAGAGTAGTAAGTTTAAAGAACTCGGCAAGAGTGCATCTAAGCAAAACTATGACAATCCGGATGCTTCTATCCTGGAAGTATTTGATAGCCCCTTTGCTGATAAAAAAGCTAATCGTAATACCGTCACTGGTACCATCCATATCGAGGCGCCTGAGTTTACTAGTGTCTGTCCCATCACTGGGCAGCCTGATTTTGCCAACATTGTGATTGATTATTGTCCCGACAAGCTTTGTGTGGAGAGCAAATCTCTTAAGGTCTATCTTGGCGCCTTCCGCCAGCATCCTGAGTTTCATGAGGCATGTGTCAATCGTATCGCTAATGATTTGATTGATAAACTCGATCCTCTCTCCATCACTGTAGAGGGGCGCTTTACCCCTCGTGGCGGCATACCTTTTTGGCCGACAGCGAGCTATGTGCGCGGTGCTAAAAAGGCAGGGCGTAAGTGAAGTCTATCGAACAAACTAAGCAGAGTCGTGATTGGTCTGATTTTATTGGCTGTCAGGGGCATGTTGCACCTTACATTGACCTGACAAATGTAATAGACACTTCCAATTTTGATTATTTGCACGAAGAAATTTGTCTGGGACTGTTGCAAGTGGACTACAGCTACACTGGTGGTAGTCTGGGATTTATGAATATCGTGCCGCAGGAATTTGCAAACGATGAATACAAAGACTACATGCAGATTATTAGAGGATTTAGTCGCGAAGAATTTATGCGCTTTATTGCTCTGGGCGAATCATCGCTTAAGTTTGATCTTGACCAATATCAAAAATATACTTTTGGTGAAGAAGCTCAAATGCCCATGACATGGGAGCAGGCTAACTATCTAAAGATCAGGTACGGAGCGTATTTTCCCTGGAAGCTGTACTTTCAGTTTATGGAGGGAGATTTTAATTGGACCTCCAAAAACACCCTGGTGCGCGATTTTAGCGAAGAAGTTAGAAATATATTTCCGTCTACTTGTGATTACATAAGGTCATTGCCGTTTAAATCAATCGGTCGCTGTGACTTGATGGGGCTTGAGTCCAATGACCACGGCACTATCCACCGCGACAACTATCAGAGGCTCAATAATCCGCCTGTGATGGACTTTATCACTATTTGTCCAGCAGGTAATAAGCGCTTATTTTTGTACAACGCTGAGTCGCGCGAAAAAGTCTTTACATTAGTAAGTAAAGCTTATGCGTTTAACGTCATGAATTACCATGGAGTGGCTGCTGATCCATTCTTCCGCTATTCCATTAGAATTGATGGTGTGTTTACTGATGAATTTAAAGAGCAGATAAGAGGGAGTCGCGGATAGTGCAATTCAGGACAATTGATGCTCGCAAAGAGTGGCGCAAGCAAGCAAAAGATCTGGGCTATCTGGCTTCTGTTTTTGATGATCCTCCCTACTGGGTGGAGGCACTGCCTCAGCCATTTTATGCAGTACTCTCCCGTGAGGAAATACTCAAGACCATCGAACCAGCTACAGCAGAACTCACTGCCATGGGGCTTACTGCTGTGGAGGCTGTCTGTAATGGTGCCAAGTCTGACTACTATTTTGATAAGCTCAAAATTCCGGAAGAATATCGCGAGCCGATAAGGATTTCGTGGGCCAGACGCGATCGCTCACTTTATGGGCGGTTTGATTTTAGCTATAGCGACGGTCAGCTCAAGCTTTTAGAGATGAATTTTGATACAGCCATATCGCTCTACGAAGCGTCGGTATTTCAGCGCTTGTGGTTGGACGAGCACCAGGCTACTGGAGTATTACCTGAGCAAGCACAGCAGTTTAGCCGCATCCATGAGTGTCTACTTGACTGTTTTGCTGCCCTTGCGGACCGTAGCACCACTGTGCATTTTGCCAGTGTCGAAGCCTCCGAAGAAGACGAAGGTACCACAAGATATCTACAATCCTGCGCAGTACTTGCCGGGGTGGAGAGTAAATTTCTCCATATGCGTGATATCGGTTATGACGATGACGGCAATCTTATCGATCTTGAAGGCGAGCCAATCAAGGTGCTGTTTAAGCTCTATCCCTGGGAGTTTTTGTTTGATGATGATCAAGAGATAGCAAAGGAGAGAGGCAAGTCAGTGCTGGTGCCGCTTGTCACCGGTGGTGGTACTACTTTTATTGAGCCCATCTGGAAAACAATACTGGCCAATAAGGGCATATTGCCCATCCTCTGGGACCTGTATCCAGATAGTCCCTGGCTCCTGGCCAGTGCCTTTGAGAATACTCCTGAAGCTGCCGCAATTAAAGCAAAACCCCATGTGCGCAAACCGCTGATGGGTCGCGAGGGTGGCAGTATCTCTGTGTTATCCAGATCAGACGGTACACCTTTTGTCAATCCTAGTCGCTATGGCAAGGAGGGATTTGTCTTGCAGGACCTGCATCCACTGCCAAAGTATGAAAATTACCATGTCTTAATTGGTAGCTGGGTGATAGCGGGTCAGCCTGCTGGCATAGGTATACGGGCTGACCTCAGTCCCATTACGACTGGCATGCACTGCTTGTTTGTGCCCCATATCGTAGAGTAGTCTGCTGTCCCCAATCGGCGATAGTCAATTTAATCGCCAACTAATTTGTATTTTGCTGTTTTGTCTATTGTCTTGAGTCTCTCCACCATATAGGGATCGTCTGGGCTGATATGGTAGCCATCGGCGTAGATACGCTCGACCATACTGTAGACCTGGTGTCCGTCGATTTGTCTTTGTCCGTCAAAACGAGTCAGTAACAAGTCAGCCTTTTTGACTGGCTTTTGCGCTCAGCAACAGGCACGTATTTGTCTTGTTTTTCTTCATCTGTGAGGTGTGGTGGGATTTCGTATGCCAGATTTTCGATTTGCAAAAGTCCGATGCGCTTCATCCAGCTTGCTCTTTTGATACTTTGATTTTGGCTGTCCAGTCACCTCTGGGCTTTCTCTCTCTGCCACAAGACCCAGGGCATGGGGGGTTTGGGCTCTACTAATATCATATGAGAGCGGGCGCAGATAGGAGCCATAGCCTTTGCCTTTGCCCTGAGCTTTTGTGTCTAATTGGCTGGTAGCCGATTGAGTTTGGGCTGCTTGATTAATCGCTGACAAGTCAGTTTTATTGGTCTGGTCGGGTGTGACTACCCAGGCTACAAGTATAAAGACTGCTTCGGTGCGCACTCTAGCTGGATAAACCACCATCAGTCTAGCTGACAGTAGGTCGCCGGTGGCTTTTGAGCGTAGCTCGTGGAGGCTGAGCCAGCCCATGGACAGGCCTTGGTGGACCTGATCCCACTCTTGCAGCTGCTCAGGAGGAAAATTTTTGATCAGTGCCGCTTTGGTATCGTCTGGCAAAGTAAGCTGCACTACTACTTCGAGGTCTTCTATTTCTTCAGGTGTCAATCTTGATTTGGGATTGCTCTGATCCATTGTGCTCTTTCCTTTGCACTCTTTGATATTGTGACTTTTGTCCTGACTGATGATAACTTATTGCAATGCAAAACAGAAATAGCGATGTCATTGTAATCGGAGCCGGTATTGCCGGGCTTGCAGCTTTTAAGAGATTGCACCAGGGCGGTCTCAATGTGTTGGTGCTAGAGGCGCGCGATCGTCTCGGTGGGCGGATACACACGATAAGACCAGAGGGTCTGCGCTATCCAGTCGAGCTGGGAGCCGAGTTTGTACATGGTCGCTTCCCTGGCTTTTGGGAGAGTCTGGATGCTAGCGGCGTGCGCCTCAATGACACCTGCGTTAATCACTGGACCTCTGTTAATGGCGTACTCAAACCTGAGGAAGACTATTACAAGTTGATTGACGGCTTTTTTGCGGAGCTTGATAAAGAAGCTAATCAGTCGGAGCAAGATATGTCTGTTGCTGCATTTGCAGCAGTACTTGAGCAACGTGATCCCTCCATGGCAGCGGCATGTCAGGCTGGTATGGAATTTGTTGAAAAACTATCTTGCTGCTCCAAGAGCCGAGGTCGGTATCAAGTTTTGGCAAAGGGCTGCCGCCAGACAATCGGCATGAGGCGCTGCGGGTGCTGGATGGTTACGACAATGTCCCTGCTACATTTTAAATGACAGTGGCGAAAATTTGCATAGCAAAGTGCATCTGAACACAGTGGTCAAAGCCATCGATTGGCAGGTTGGTGGAGTGCAAGTCACTGCTAGTGCCGCTGATGAGGCGCAGGATGTCTTGTATAGCGCTCGTCAGGTGATAGTCAGTGTACCCCTGGGTGTATTGCAAATTGAGCCTCCAGCGCCTGGTGCAATTACATTTAGACCCGCTCTAGTGCAAAAACAAAAAGCGATAGCAAGTCTGAGGATGGGCAAAATTGAGCGAGTTGTGGCAATTTTTGCCAGTCGCTTTTGGGAAGATTTAAAAGACGGCAGCGAAGCTTTTCCCGAGTTTGGATTTATCCATTGCGCTGAAGCTCCGATAGCGCACTGGTGGTCTCAGTATCCTGTGCGCAGTCGATTCTGGTTGGCTGGGTCTCTGCAGTTAGCTCAGTTGTCTTACCCGAAGATCTGATTTGTAGAGAATGCGTAGTGAAGTCTCTTGCTGTGCTCTTTGGTGAGAAGCGTGACTTTATCGAAGGACAGCTTGTAGACTGCTACTACCATGACTGGGGGCGTGATCCCTATGCCCGCGGTGCTTATTGTTATCACGCTACAGGTACAGCAGATTTAGTCCAGGATTTGGCTCAGTCGGTAGAGGATACTCTATATTTTGCTGGTGAGGCGACAGAAGATAGTGGCTTTACTGGCACCGTCCACGGTGCTATGAAAACTGGTCTCAGGGCAGCTGAGCAAGTGTTGAGCAAAATCAATGTGGTCTGAGCCGTAGCGGATATCGCTAATGGGGCATAATAAAAGTGGTTGAGTGATGACGGCTTGTCCGAGTGGTGCCGGTAGCGATAGGACTGAGATGCAAGAGACAGCGGCGGATAAAGTGTCCAACTTAGAGATAAGTACAAAGGTGGGAGTAGCCCAGGTGGTTACTTTGCATGACTACGTACCTGTCCAGAAGTGCAATGATTGGCTCTCTCAAGTACTGGCAAACAGTAACGAGCTGGAGACAAGATTTGAATTTATCAACTCTTACGGTAGTAGCTGGTATCTCGATATCGAGCACGGCGTGCTGCATTACTATCATGCTAACGCCGCGCACACAAATGAGTTGCTGTATGCCTTGCCTGACTTGATACCCACTCTCTCTGGTGTGTCTAAATATCTTGTTGCTCCAGATGGCGCTACTGGTCTACCTTGTCGCTCCCGCTCTCAAAACCTGGGGCCATATTGGGTGGATGGTGGTGTGGTGCTTATGATGCAAGGTCACGAGGTCGTGGTCCATGCAGACTACGAAGGGTTGGCACCATATCCGCAAGATTATTTGACCCAGACACACGTGCTTATAGTGCCGTCCTGTCTCTGGCTGTGGCAGCCTCAGGCGGCAATCTCAAAATCTGGCAAGGAGCATCAGTTAGCCAACGAAGAGCCATTATTGTGCGATCAGAAAGTATCGGAAGTGGCATACAAAGTCGGCACTATGACAATATTTGATAGCTTTTGCTATCACCGCATATTGGCCTCACAGCTCGATGATGACCATCGCTTTAGAGCTGTCGCTGCAATGCATTTCCTCTATCTATCAGAGCCTTATCCACACTGGGAATACTGGTTTTAGTTTTGTCGTGTTTGGCTTAGTTAGCCGCCGAAGCTGCGACCGCCAAATCCACCGGTCCTGCCAGTTGAGCCAAAACCGCCGCGACTACGGTGCCATTAGCGTGACCTTCGCCGATACTACTGTGGTACCGATACCTGACCGGTGCTGCCGCCGATGGGGTGGGCCTTCGGGTGTGAGGAAGGTGCGATTGCCTGAGGTGGATCCTGGTGCTCCATACAAAGGTCTGGCAACATAATTGTTTGCTACTGGAGTTGTTGGAGCCCATCATGTAGCCAAACATGTAAGGCATAAAAAAGCTGTGGCCGCTGCTGTGGGTGGCCTGGTTGGAGCTATTGTCGCCGGTTGCTCCACCGTTAGAAATAACACCATTGCCTGGTGTTGTGCCATCAGTAGTGGCAGGCTTGCCCGCGTCTGTTGGCGCTGCTGCGCAGGCCGTGCCGGTCTCGTCCTCGCACTGTTCTTTTGTTTCAAACTTTGGTGCTATCTCAATATGTTCTTTTTGCGCTTCAGCAAATTTTTCGTTGCAATAATTTTGAGTGAATACTCCGTCCTCTGCGCACTGTTTTGGGTCTTGGTAGACGCGTGCAAGAGTTTTTTCTTCAGTGTCACCACCAGCTGCTGTACCTGTGCGCACGTCTACCGTCGAAGTCGTATCTGAATTGCTCTTTGTGTCATCTTTTTGTTCATCGCAACCTGCTAGCCCCAGGGCTGCAGCCCCTGCTGTTATAGCCAAAAGCGGTAAGCGCTTAGTAGCCAGATAGGCCGTCCCTGCCGCAGCAGCGGCTGCAGCGGCGGCTTCGCCTGGATGTTCGTAAGCCCACTTACCAACAGTAGAAACTTTATTGGCGCCCCAATTATAGACGTCGGACAAGACCGAGTGCGCGGCTTGTTGACTTACCGCTTTGGCGCTGTCTTCGGGTTTTACTTCTGCCTGTATTTTGGGCTGTTCTTTAGGCGAGTCCATACTATCTCCAGATAAATGTCCATTTGTTATGTACCCAACACAAAAGGGCCTTGGTGTCATTTTTTAGATGAAGTCACCAATTTAAATCGTAAAAACGACCATAGGGCTTTTAATGTTTATGGTCAATTCGTGATCTCCACAATTGCATTGGCTAACATTCACTATGGACTAAGTGTCAGTCCCTTTCAGGCTGGAATGACAATATCGTAGTTTTCGTTTAGTTTGCGTGAACAATAGGACGGACTTGTCGATCTTGTTTTAGCAAGAGTGCTCGAGGGGCGTCCAGTAAACCGGTGACATGGGTACTGACTATGGTTTTGCTTGCACTTTTGTCTCGAGTGGTTGCAATAGGATTGCCCCGTCCTGGATAGTTGTCTGAATCTCCTCCTGCCCCAAACTGTCACCGGTCTCTAGGCAAGTCTGATTATTTCTTTTGCTGGTACGATGCGCAACCTAAACTCAATTGGTAGTCCGATTTCTTTAGCCAAAAGATCCTGCACTAGTTTGACTTGATTGGAAGTTATCTGCGCATCTGAACTGTAAACAGTTGCATTTACCATCATGGGAGTGCGATATCGCTTTACCTGTACTTCTTTGAGCTGAATACCACGAAAGGTGTGTGTCTTTTCTTTGAGGATGCTTCTGATATGTGCACTGATCTGTGGTTTTGGAGGATTAGTTCGCGCATAGACAGGGCTAGTGGTACGGCTAACAGTAGAATAAATCCAGCTGAAACATACAGCCCTGTTTTAGCTACACTTAGCGGGCTGTAGCCTTTGATCAAAAATACAATGGCTCCCGCAATAGTGATGCCCACTAGGTTTGTCGCGTATAAGAGTGCTGCGCCTGAGGCAACAGTGAGATCGTTGTATGCTAGACCGATGCCAACTACACTCAGCGGTGGCACCAGAGCGACGGATATGGCTACACCAGCGAGTGTATCAGATAGCCTTTTGTCGGTTTGGCAATAGGCTCCGATTGCTCCGGCTGCTAATGCCACGCCAAGGTCGGTAAGGTCGGCTGTGTTCGACCTAGGATCTCAGGGGTCAGCTCCAGTGACTTTAGAGATAGAGAGCAATTGCGGCAGCAATACTCATGCCATAGCGGTACCAATGATGAGAAAGTAAAGACTCCCCTGGAGAGGAGATTTTACGTCTGCGGTTATGGAGGTAGTGACGGGCACACAAGTGGTCTCATCAGCGGCGCAATAATCATTGCGCCAATGATAACGGCCCGGACTATTTTGAAAAAGTCCCAGCGTTGCAATTGTCGTGGCGCCAGCAAGCAGGGTTAAGAAATCGGATGAAAGCCTGCCGTTTGATTCAAGGCGCTCCATTAGCTCCAGGCGACTTGCGTCATCAACATGAGGAATTAATTTAGTCGGCATTGAAATTCCAATTGTTGAAGCGAGTATCGCGACGTTTACTGTTTAAGGTCGGACTGTTGGCATCGTTTTC
>JADKDV010000010.1 GCA_016718315.1 Candidatus Obscuribacter sp.
GCTCCAATTGCAGCCTGCCACGAATACACAAAAACTGTGTAGACAAAATCACCGGACGATAAATCTCATAGATTTTTGGATTGATGACGACATTGGCCATACCGGTCTCGTCCTCAAGTGTTAAAAAGACAAAGCCCTTAGCAGTCTCCGGGCGCTGCCTGCAAATAACACCACCAGCCACAGCCACATCATCGCCATCAATACCAAGTCGCAAGCCCATGCAAGAGTAGATATTATTTTTGTCAGCCCACTTGCGATAAAAGCTGACAGGATGCCGACCAGTGCTCAGCTGCATGGTACTAAAATCAGCCATGACTATTTCCAGCTCTGACATCGCCGGCAGCTCCACAGGGGGATCGGCCAGGGGGTCTTCTTGCTCCTCGGTACTGACTAGATAATCAAGCAATGGCAACGCACGCCTTGGCTTAAGTAGGGACAACACCTGCCAGAGCGCCTGTCTGCGACCAGGCACAAATGTCTCAAAAGCACCGGCATTAGCCAATACTTTTAAATCAGCAGGTCCAAGGCCGCTGCGATTGACCACATCAGCCAAATCAGTAAACTGCCCCTGGCTCAGTGCTGCGTCAATTACATCAAAAGCGCGGGGACCCAGTCCATCGACATATCTAAAGCCAATGCGGATAGCGAGATTGGCACCAGCTCGGGGCGGCTGACCGGCTCTGATTTTTATAACATCCTCAGCCACTGCCCCATCAGGCTCCAGAGTACAATGCCACTGACTGTAAGCAGCATCCACAGCTTTTACCACAACACCATGGGCGATGGCATCACGTATAAGCGTAGCCGGACTATAAAAGCCCATTGGCTGCGCATTTAAAATAGCGCAAAAGAATTCTTCAGGATAATAATATTTGAGATAAGCTGAGGCATACACCAAAAGTGAAAACGACGCCGCATGACTCTCAGGAAAACCATAACTAGCAAACGCTCTCAGTTGATGGGTAATGGTATCAATAGCCTCCTCACTAAAGCCATTTTTACTCATACCACTGGCAAGCTCAAGACAGAGCTTGTTCATCTTTTCCATGGAGCGTTTGTGACTCATCACTTTGCGCAATTCATCAGCCTTCGATGCACTAAAGCCAGCGGCAGTGACAGCGAGCTTCATGCCTTGCTCTTGAAATAGTGGCACACCCAGTGTGCGCTTTAATATTGGCTCAAGGGTAGGATGGAGATAACTGACAGTCTCAAGTCCCTGCCGTCGTCTCAAATATGGATGGATGATATTGCCCTGGATGGGACCAGGACGGACAATGGCAATGGAGACGATGATATCGTAAAAACAAGTGGGCTTGAGCTTGGGCAGGATATTCATCTGTGCTCGTGACTCAACTTGAAATACACCTACAGTATCAGCCTTTTGTAGCATCTGATAAATAGCTATATCGGTCATATCGAGTTTGCCGATATCGATGGTGCGCCCTCTATGCTGACTGACAAGCTTGAGCCCCTCCTGGAGCATGGTGAGCATGCCCAGACCAAGCAAGTCAATCTTAATAAGTCCAACTACATCGAGATCATCTTTGTCCCACTGGATAACAGTGCGGTCGGCCATAGAGGC
Organism: Candidatus Obscuribacter sp.; assembly: GCA_016718315.1. Taxonomy (GTDB): domain Bacteria; phylum Cyanobacteriota; class Vampirovibrionia; order Obscuribacterales; family Obscuribacteraceae; genus Obscuribacter. Next base: position 1,583 of record JADKDV010000010.1, read on the forward strand.
TGGCTCCACCGGCACAACCTGACCAATAGGCAAAGCCGAGAGCACAAATCCACCCACATGGATAGAGCGGTGCCGGGGCAGTTGATGTAAACCCTGCACCACCTTAATAAGCAGCTTGACACGTCTGTCGTCGATATCAAAACCCAATGGACCCAGCAAACCATTGACCAGCTTATAAGCAGCATCGCGGGCTTCACTGTGACCAACAGCAGATGCCAGCATATCAGCTTGCTCCTGCGAAAACCCCAGCACACGGGCAGCATCTCGTACGGCTGAGCGCCCTCTATAAGTAATCACTTCGCACACCATAGCAGCATGCAATCGTCCATATTTTTGGTAGACGTATTGCAGTACTTTTTCGCGCTCCTGGTGAGCTATATCAAGATCGATATCAGGAGGCTCGCTGCGCCCCTCAGATAAAAACCGCTCAAACAAAAGATCCATAGCAATAGGATCGACTGCTGTAATTTTGAGGCAATAACAAATAGCCGAGTTAGCAGCGGAGCCGCGCCCCTGCACAGCAATGCCATTTACTCTAGCAAAGCGCACAATATCCCACATAATGAGAAAGTACGGCGCCAGTTTGAGACCATTGATCATTTTTAGCTCATGATCTAATTGATCTCTTTGTCTCTGGTTTAGCTCACCGTATCTATCAATCGCTCCATCGTCCACAAGAAAAGACAATAGCTCACTATAAGTGTAGCCGCTGGCGACTAGCCCCTCACCGCTGTCAATCATGACCATATCGCTTAAGTGATTGCGATCGGTTGTACTGTTATCAGGACGACTGCGGCTTGAAGCATTAGCACTAATCGAAGCACCGGCACTGCCCGAAGCATTAGCACCAGCCACAATATTATTTATACCAATAGCTATCGCTGCCTCTTTTGCCAGTACAAAAGCAGGCAGGGGCGGGTCTAGCCAGCCCAATCTAAAGCGGCACTGGTCAGCTATCTTGATAGTGTTTTTGATACCAGTGAGATTACTCTGCCAGAGCTGAGCCATCTCCTGAGGGCCCTTGAGATACCAGCTGCCATTAGGCTTGAGTCTGCGACCGGCCTGACTGAGTGTGCACTGGTGCTTAAGACAGACCAGTACATCATAGACGAGACGCTTATCGGCGCCAGCATAACGGACGTCATTGGTGACCACCCAGGGTACACCAGTGGACTCAGACATCTCAATCAGCGCCCGTGCCACCACCATCTCCTGGGCAATGTGGTGATTATTTACCTCCAGATAATATCTATCGCCAAAGACAGTGCGAAATTTTTTGAGATGCTTCACAGCCAGACTGTGATCACCGCCATAGAGCGCGCGTGCAATAGCACCATGCTCAGAGCCCGAAAGGGCAATCAACCCCTCAGTATGAGCAAAGAGATCGGCGTAGCTGACCCTGGGACTACCCCGCTCTCCGATAGCACGAGAGCGCGTAATCATCTCCGAAATATTTTTATAGCCCTTAAGGTCCATGGCCAAAAGAACTATTTGCGAATCATCCTCCAAAATAAGCTCAGCGCCAACTATGCCATCGAGTTTTTGCTCGCGGGCTGCCTGGGCAAAGCGAGGGATACCACCTAAATCCAGTGTGTCTGTCAGTGCCAGAGCCGCCAGCCCCAGCTCGCATGCCCTGTCTACAAGCTCTTCCGGCAGGCTTGCGCCATCAAGAAAAGAAAAAGCAGAATGACAATGCAGCTCGGCATAACAGACGGACATATCAATCGAATACGCCCTCCACAAGCCAGCTACGCTCTTCGTGATCGTAGACGAGCAGTACAGTCATATAAGCTGGCAAAATTGTTTTTACTTTGCGCTGTTGCTTGCGAAACTCATCGAGAGAACGGCCAGCAATGAAGCTCTCCCTCCTCTCTATCAAGGCAACATAATAAGATTTGCGCACAGGAGTCTCCCACCACATCCCGGAAATGCGCTCAGGCACAGTAATACGACTAACGTGATACCAGTTGCCTTTGTATGTAATAGCATCGGGCATAGGCTCAATACCACTACCATCCTCGGTAAGTTGTACAAAAACCGGCATTGCCGGTACGTGTCGCTTAAGTACCAGTCCTGGCATTAAGCTATCCTTTCTAGGGGCATTTGAGCCCAGATATTGATCTACATAGTTGTAATCCACCACGAGGGGACTACGCGTCGCACCAAAAACAGGCTGCCACAACCCGGCAGTCTCCGGTAAATACTGATCATTGGCCAGGGGGCGCACCAGAACATTTTCACCGAGTCTTGTGGTTAGCCTTTGCATCAAAAGAGTGATTGATTCACTCTCTGTAAACTTGTCTTCTACCACCTCCTTTTGACCGACTTTGACTGCTAATTGTTCAAAAGACTCTTTGCTAAAGCGCGTAGCTATAATCTGGACAGCTGTGTATTCACGGATAAGCGGTCTGGATTCGAGAGAGAGTCTTAATACATCGAGTAAAAATTTGCTGTTACTGGAGGAGCGCAAAAGCTTGATCAGGCGCTCATCAAAAAGCTCATCGTTATTAGAGAAGCGAGCAGTAAGCTCATCGGCGACGAAACCATCTTGCCTTAAGTCGCTGGTAAGACGCTCGAGCATACTTTTTAAGACAAAAAGTGTTTCTTTGAGGGACTCCATAGAGGAGCCAATGTCCATAGTGCATTGAAATACTCGCTCCTCAGAAGGTAAAGTGGGACAGGTAGGATCAAGACCTAAAGCCAGATCATAAGCATTTAAAAGGTCGGCTTCAAAGCGACCGATATAAGATGATCGGGGCAGTGCCACCATCTGTTTGATTGTCCTCACACCAAGAGCAAGAAGATTAGTCCTGGTACTCTCTGATAGAGGCAAAATATCAATCGATAGTGGTGCTAAAAAATGAGCATCGCGTCCACTGGGGACAATATGCCAGCGGCCTTTACTGGTAGCACTGGCTACCCTTGCGGCAAAAGCGCTACTAGCGACGCCAACACGGCCGTCAACAAAACCATGGCGGCTAGCCAGCCTAAGTAAATCTCGGCAAAGCTTGCCTTCGCCGCCCAGTCTACCAAGTCCCTCAGCATCGAGGAAGAAGATGCCAGGCTCGCCACAGCTGACCCGCGGGGAAAGCGCAATGAGCTCGCTTGCCAATTTCTTCTGCGCATTCTTGTATAGCTTGTCATCATACTTTCTCCACGTAAGTTGGGAACAAATTGCTCGTGCTTCAGTAAAGGTCATAGCCGCGCAAACATCCGCCTTGCTCGCCTCCGGTGAGCAAAGAACTATTTTGCATCTGCCAATATTTGCGTCCTTAAGATCGGTGTTTATGGCAAGCAGGACGAAAGGCTTACCCTTAAGATCATCTCTTTTTTGGTGTACGACGATCGGGAACCGGGGTATGCGTAAACAGGCGATTCGGTACATAGGGGGACACAGTCACCTCCAGGCTTTTAGATAATCCATCTTTTGAAAGAGCACCACGTATGGTAGGCACAATAGCGGCTGGTCCATTTATCCCAGCTACAACCTTAATCGGTGCGATGAAGCCAAAATCCATACGTGCACTTGCTCCCCAAGAGTGAGAGGAAGTGGAGTCATCATCTTTAAGCACTATAAGCGAAGTATTGGATCGCTCCAGTGATCGCTTTAATCTTGCATAGATGTTGCTAGTGATGACTCCTCTATCCGCCAGGTCAATGATGACCACATCAAAAACGCGAGAACGAATCAACTGCTCGCATCCCCAAAGTGCATTTTTTAGATAGTCATATTGATTTAAAGCAGGTTGGACATTATCTGAAGAAGCTCTGTTAAAAGGGTAATTACAGGCATCTCCACTGCGCAAAACCCAGAAACGTCCACTATCCTTACGACCAATCTCGGACCAATCTGAGGCAAGCAGTCTGTCGAATGTATCTACATAAATAATATTCAGACCAGCTTGACACCAGTTAGCACAAATCGTGCGAAGTACAGTAGTTTTGCCAGATGATGCACCACCAACCCACTCGGTGATCTGTCGCCTTACAAGACCGGCAGATAGCGTTAAGTCAATCTGCTCGATACCGGTTTTGAGAGTCCTGGCGCTTTCTCCTGCAGAAAGCCATTTGCCAGGAAATAACTGTTCCAGCTCTTGTTTTAAATTGGCGACAGCAACTTGGACCATAGGGTTGCTATAGTCTCCTTTCTATTTGGTTTGTCCCGATGCAAGAATTAAACCATACAGCCGTATGGTAGTCAACCTTTTTCTTACACCAATTTGCTATTCAATAAATATAGATTTGATATCCCCGCACATCCACACATAAGATGTAGCAGGCGCATCATCTAAGAAATTTTGGGCCAATTCCTCATAAGAAGCACACTTAAAGAATAGACCCCATTAGCCCTTTAACCTTACCGATTAACAGTAAAAGCCCCCTTACCAAAAACCATAAGAGCAAAAGACAATACATATAGATAGAGAGGATGCAAAATGCACATAGACAAACTAGCAAAAGACACATCTATAGGATTTAAATCAGTCTTGTCTGGCGCTTTATACACCGTACTCTGTACTAGCTTGTACACCGGTCTCTTTGCCTGTCTACTGGCCAGTGCTACCGGTCTATCTGTCCCAGCCTATGCTGCAAAAGAAAGTGACACCATGCAAGTCAATCATCAAAAATGGCTGAGCGACCGTATCGACGAAGCTCACAAAATCAAACCAGCAATGACTGAGGCAGACTTACTCAAAGTCTTTGATATGGAAGGCGGCTTACAATCCAAACCAGCCAGTCGCTATGTGCTCAAAAGCTGTCCTATGATCAAAATCAATGTCACATTTAAAACTGTCAAAAATGAGTTGGTGATTGCAACCATCTCGCCCATCTATATAGACCATGTCATCACTGATTAAGGCAAGCAACTGTCAAATACACTATCACTGTCACACACCATCACTGTGACATTCTGCCACCACCACAGATAACCAATACAGTCAGCCACTAACCAGGCAGTGTAAAGACCATTTTGGTGCCGCGACCAGGCTCACTTTCGGCCCAGATTTTGCCACCATGTAAATTGACTATGGCGCGGCAAATAGTAAGCCCCAAGCCAGATCCGCCTTTACCTTTATTTTCGGGAGAGGTCACCTGGGCAAAGCGTTCAAAAATAGTCTCCAGTTTATCAGCAGCAATTCCTGGGCCTTGATCTGTCACGCTTATCTCCACACTGCTACCGCGACGAGCAGCAGATAGGACAATGAGACTATCTGGCGGCGAAAACTTAATAGCATTTGATACCAGATTAAAGATGACCCTCGATAGTTTTTCTCTATCGGCCATGACACCCTGACCGGTGGCATGGATTTTTAGTCGGATTTTGTTTTCGGCCATCCAGTCAGCTAGATTGAGTCTTACTTCTTCAAAAATATCAGCCATTTTGACCGGCTCTTTTTGCAACACCATAGAGCCAGCGCGAATTTTTTCTATATCAAGCAAGTCATTTATAAGTGTCATCATGCGAGTGCCATTGCGCTCGGCCACTTTGACCAACTCTTCACCACGACTATTGAGGGCACCCAGGCGTCCTGCTTCAAGCATTTCAAAACAAGCTTGTATGGTGGTAAGAGGAGAGCGCAGGTCGTGAGTCAGCATCGCCACAAGCTCTTGCTTGGCGGCTTCTATTTCTTTGCGCTCGCTGATATCGTGCACGATACAAAACAAAGATCTATCTTCAGGAGACCACTGCCCACTCCAGATTGTGGTCACCTTTTTGCCGTCACTGCGGCAGATTTCTAGCTCGATTTCTTCTAATGGCCGCTTTACTTTGGCATTTTGATACCATTCAAGCGCCTTTTCTCTATCTCGTTCGGCAATATATTCGATAAAACGCGAAGCCAGCATGGAGCCAGGGGCGCAGGCAAATAGTCTCTCTCCAGCTGGATTTACAAGCTGGAAGCTGCCTTTGTCATCAATGGCACAGATAGTATCGCGAGCTTTGGAGACCAGGGCTCCTTCTTTGCGCAAATAGCGCTCAAGCTCGATAGATAGTGCCGAGAGAGTATTACTCAAGCCAGCGATTTCATCGCTACCGCTAAGTGGTGGTGCCAGTGGTTGACCACTGCCAAGTTTGCGCATTTCACTGGATAGATACTCCAGTCTCGATGTTACTCGACCCACCAAAAAGACAGCGAGAATGATACTAAATAAGATATTGCCAGCCAGCGCCACCAAAAAGATATTGATTGTTTCCTGTCTAAATTCGCGCAGTCTCTTAGGGCTAGATCTGAGAAATTTTTCTTGCTCCTGGCTAACCAGGGCAAATTCTTGCCCGACCATTTTTTGATAGAGCCGCTTTAGTGTGCGCTGCACAGTTTTACTTTCAGAAAAAAGCTCTTCGGTATTACCCTGTCTCAGGTCATGACAGACCCTATCAAGGATAACCTCAGACTGATCTAAAGCCTCCACCGAATCCTTAACTGCCGCTTGCAAGTTGAGGTCCTTTTCGTCCAGGGCGATTTTATAGATTGCCGCGTATTCTTCACGCAACTCACGCAGTGGTCCTTTGTAGTCGCCATTTAAAAACTCAGGAGAGAGCCAGGCTTTGCGATTAGTCGAATCAACTATGGACCAGACTTCAAACATCTTGTGCGTGAGGTTATTGATGCGATCTGTCAGGTCGCGAGCTTTGAGTGCATGCTCAGCTTCGACTTCGGCCTGCCTTTGCAAATCGAGCAAAAGAACAGTCGATCCCACCTCAAAAATAAGTGGCATTGAAATCAAAATTATGGCCCTGGCTGTCAGGGAAAGCTTGGGCTTAAACTTCATCTTGTTTTCAAATAATCAGCACTTGGCAATCTTTAGTTGTCTTTGATAGTTTATATTGATCAGCAAGGATAAAAATATGCCCAAAATTTTGATAGTCGAAGATGATAAAGACCTCGCCCTGATGATCCAGGAATGGCTCAATGCCGAAAATTTTGGGCTGGAAGTTGTGCATGACGGCAAAGCTGGCTGGGAATTCTTACGTCAGGGCTATTATGACGCGGTTGTGCTCGACTGGGAATTGCCAGGCATGAGCGGGGTGGAAATCCTTAAAAAGTTCAGGGGCATGAAAGGTACCACTCCCATTTTGATGCTCACCGGCAAGGGTCAGATTCAGGACAAAGAAGAAGGTCTTGATTCGGGTGCTGATGACTATCTCACCAAGCCATTTAGCATGAAAGAACTATCGGCTAGATTGCGCGCTCTGATGCGCCGTCCCAGAGCTATCGCCACAAGTACTATTACTATTGGTCCCCTTGAGATGGACCTGACCAGCCATAAAGTCACAAAAGACGGTCAGGCTCTGCATATTTTGCCTAAAGACTATGCGCTCTTAGAGTTTTTTATGCGCAATCCAAACCAGGTCTTTAGCACCGAAGCACTCTTACAGAGAGTCTGGAATGTAGACTCTGATGCTGGCTCAGATGCCCTGCGCACTGCTATCAAAAGATTGCGCAAGCTAATCGACATCACCGAAGACGGACCATCGATGATCGAAAACATCCCTAAAGTGGGTTATCGACTCAACTCGAAGTAGTCAGTAACATGCAAAAAACAATTATCGCCCTAGCTATGACAGTGCTTTTGCCCCAAGCGGTCATGGCAGCACCGCAGGCCAAACAGGATGCGGCGATAAGTACGTCAATCAACCAGCTGGGTTATCAGTTGCTTGGCAAGCTCGCCAACAAACAAAATTTGATAATTTCACCTTTGAGCATCTTTGAAGCTCTCAGTTTGGCAAGAGAAGGAGCAAGCGGCGACACTCTCAAAGAATTTGATCAGTGTATGCATCTCAAGACAAGCCCGGTATCTGAACTCACTGCCCTCAATGGCGAGCTATCCGGAGGCAGTGCCAAACTAGATATTGCCAATGCCATTTTTGCAAAAAAACAATTTGTGCTGCAAGCAGTCTATATCGACAGTATCAAACAGCTGGGTGCAGTGCGCTCAATCGTGTTTGACGACAAAGCAGCAGCGATTATAAATAGCTATGTGGCAAGTAAAACCAATGAGCGCATCAAAAAAGTGGTGGCTCAAGTGCGCAGCTCCGACCGCCTATTTATCGTCAATGCAGTCTATTTTAAAAACAAATGGCAATTGCCTTTTGCGCCAGAAGCGACTAATGCAGGCGTTTTTAATGGTGTAAGCAAAATACCAGTAAAGATGATGCATCACACAGGCTTTTATGACTACTACCAAGACAGTCAAATGCAGGTGATAAGCCTGCCCTATCAAGGCAACTGCGAGATGCGTATCTATCTGCCGCGCAGCTCCGACCCAATCAATTTGCTTGGCAAACTGGAAGCAAATCAAACAATTGCTCTTGAGCAACAAAAGGTCAATTTGACCCTGCCTAAATTTGTCATCGAAGGCAGTGAAAACCTCGAACAAAAGCTGCCACAGCTTGGCCTTAAAAAAGCCTTTTTAGCAGATCAGGCAGACTTTAGCCAAATGACAGGAGCAAAAGCACAATCCAAAAGCAAAGAGCCACTGTATATCGGTCAAATTTTGCATAAGACTTTTTTGGAAGTGGACGAAGCTGGCACCGAAGCAGCCGCGGTCACTGTAATAAGCATGCCGGGTGGGGCTGCACCATCACCCACAAAACCAGTGGAGATGGTCGTCGACAGACCATTTGTCTTAACTATCCGCGACCGCCAGAATAACACCAATTTATTTGTTGGCCTGGTTTACGACCCAAAACAAAAATAAGAGGACAAAAGTGAAATTCACTAAAATCGCCATTACTCTCAGTTTACTCAGTCTGCCCTGGCTCAGTCAGGTGGGCGCCAAAGACGCAGGCGCAAAGAGCGAAACCATGCCCAATAAGACAGCCAAATCAGTCAACCAGCTGGGCTTTCACATGCTCTCCCAAATGAGTAAAACCGATAACGTTGTTATCTCGCCACTGAGTATATTTGAGGCCCTCTGTCTCGCTAGAGAAGGGGCCCAGGGCACCACACTGAGCGAAATGAATACTGTCATGGCGACAAAAGACGATATATCAGCCGATGTCAAAAAGCTCAATGACGACTTAAAAACTCAAGGTCCAGCCAGTGTTGATGTAGCTAATGCCATTTATATTCGCAAAAACTTCCCGGTGGCAAAATCCTATTTAGCCAGCACAAAAGCCTATGGCGAAGCCAACATGATTGATTTTAATGATGCTGGCAAAGCACAGATGAACGGCTTTATCGAAAACAAGACGCACAATCGCATCAAAAACATGATCGAAAAAGTCTCGCCCCTCGATGCCCTTTATCTAATCAATGCTGTTTATTTTAAAGATAAATGGGTCGTACCCTTTAAGCCAGAAGCCACTAGCGATGGCAATTTTAAGGGCGCCACCAAGATGCAGGTCAAAATGATGCATCACTCCGCCAGTTTTGAATACGACGAAACCTCAAGCTGCCAGATTATTAAATTGCCTTATCGCAATAGCTCTCTAGCCATGTTTATCTATTTGCCAAAAGGCTCCACACCAGAGGCTCTGGCTAAAGACCTGGAGAGTGGCAAACTGAGCTTTAACCCCAAACCACAAACAGTCAATTTGAGCCTGCCCAAATTTGTCATTGAAGACAAACAGGATCTCATAGTAAGCCTCAAAGAGCTTGGTATGAAGCAAGCCTTTATCGAGGGCGCAGCTGACTTTGGCAAAATGATCGACAAAAGCTCAGACAAAAAGCTCTTTATCAGCAAAGCCTTGCACAAGACATTTTTGCAAGTAGATGAAGACGGTACTGAAGCTGCCGCAGCAACTGTCATTGCCATGACTGAAACATCCTGCCGATATGACCCAGCTAAGCCAGTGGAAATGATCGTAGACCATCCATTTTTGCTAACTATAGCCGACACAAAATCAGGAGCCAATTTGTTTGTAGGGGCAATCCGCTCGCCAAAAGCCAAATAGCAGATTTAAAATAGTTCAAAGGCAAGCGCTACGGTTAAATCCGTGAGCGCTTGCGTTTTTTCCAGCCCTTGCGCGAGCGCAGCTTAAAGCAGACAAAAGTCTTGAGCTGCTCCATCGTTAGATTTTTTGCCAGGGTTTGCCAGAGCACTTTGCGCGGCTTACTCTTGAGTCCGTGATCGAGGTCAAAGTATTCCATCAGCTCAAGAGCTTCTTCGCGCCAGAGCAGTTGGGCAAGTGCTAGAGGCTCAAGATTGAAGTTTAAGGTAGCAGGCCAGATTTCGTCAGCGTAGGGAGCGCCGTCACGCATACCGACAGCAATCAAACCCCAGTTGCGAGGGACGATTTTAACAGCCTCATCCACGTGACGCTCGTCGGCCACCAGAGTCATTTTTTCAAAGACTTTGCCATAGTGCAGCTGTTGATTGGGCAGGCGCAAAAGATTGTCTTTGGCACTTTTGATTTCGTAGCCATGCATGATGTCGCCTATCACAGCCACATCTATGCGCACTTCGCCACGCACCAGCTCCAGCTCATCGACTACACGATTTTTGGGATTGGCAGTGAGGACTCTTTTGATCTCGGTTTGATAGAGCAATCGTCTGACATCAAGCTCTTTCATTTGGAGACTGTGCATCAACTACCCCTCACCGACCTGACAATTATAGGTTATGTGAGACCTTGCCACCACCATAAGTGAGCTGTGCATTGGTAGCACTGGCATCATTATCGGTATCAACCAGTACGCTCAAACTAGCGAGAGTGACCACAGCCAGGCTCAGAGTCCAGAGTATTACTTTCATTTTTGCTTTCTAGCGAGTTGGTGAGGGGACAATCCCTAAAAGTCTGTTTTTAAACAAGAGCTTCGTGGATAAGATAGGGGGACCCCCCTCTAAAAATATCCTAGCGCAAAGATTTACCAGCGGCCAAATTATTGACAACAATAGAGGTCCATATAACGCAAAGTTTACGCGGCTTTTGAGACTTCAAAAATTGGCAAAATATTTTTGACCATTTGCTTTATCGGACAATCAAGCAAGAGGTAGACAGAGAGAGACCCGAGAGTCCAGCGCACGTGAGCCCAGGGCTCGAGTGTCTAAGGCACAAGAGTCTACGGCAAAAGAATCTAAGGCACAAAAATCTAAGGCACAAGATCCGGGCGACCGAGAGCAACCAGGAAGCTCTTAAAAGTCAAATTGAGATCAACGCCATCAAGCACAGCTTTGGGAGCAAAATTACCGATACGATTAAAACGACTGTTTAATGCACCATCGCGTACAGCCCGTCCCTCTGCCGTAAAGACACGGTTGGAGCTGTTGTTGACTAACTCTCCATCAGGCAACATTGTGTAAGAGTTGAGCGACTCCTGCTGAAACTGATCACAAACCTGACCGCTGGGCAAAGTCTCAGTGACAACATAGTGTGTCCGGGTAACGAGTTTGTCTGGAGTAAAGCTCTCGCACTTACGCGACACAGCAAAAAATTTGACCTGCTTGGAGCCTGAGATACTATCGGTCTCGGCCGGCAAGATATTAGCCTGCCAGATTGAGCCGCTACGGTCCTGCTGATGGCCAAAAGCGACAGACATGCGATTATCGGTCCACTGATTCATTTGCTGGGTATAGCCAGAGCGCAGGTCAGTGGCACTGATTGTAGTGTCACCCTGTTTGCTCCAGGTGCCAGCCATCCACTTTGGTATCTGAAACCACTCCACCATCTTTTGGGGCGGGCGTGAAGCCTGCTCATAACTGACACCAGCTTGATAGCGGCTGTTATTAGAAGGCAGCATAGTGGGATTGCGATTGGTCATCTGGGGAGCGATGTTATCTATCTGACTGACCGGCGCCAGATAGTCTGAGTGCTCAATACCAATCTGCAAGGTCTCGGCAAAAGCAAAATTACATGAGGCAAAAGCAGAGGTCAGAGCAGCCAGAACAAGAGCTAAATATCGCATGGTTACCAGTGTTTGAGGAGCTTACTTATTTCCAGAGCGCGCTTCAGGATCATTTCTTTTTCGGGGCAGTCTTTGACCTTTTTGGCGATTTCAAAGACTTGAGATGCCCGCTCTTTGGCGCTGCGCTTGTCCTGGATAGACAGATAAGTGCTGGCCAGTCCAAGATAAGTCTCAGCGTAGCGCAGATAGATGTTATCCGAACCACCAGGTATCTTAGCTGTTTTGTTGTTTTTTTCCAGTCCTGCAAACATCAATTTGTACTGAGCAACAGCCTTTTCGAGCCATTCAACCGCTTTGTGATTTTCGTTTTTGACATTGTAGGCTGTACCGATACAGGCACAGATACTACCGAGGCTGGTCTCTTTAGGATTGCGGGCGATTGCCAGGTCGTATTCTCTGACGCCGACTTCGATAACTTCGTCAAAGGCACCGTTCTGGACTTTAAACTCGAGTAGAGTCTGGATAGCCCAGGCCACACCACCGGGGATAAGCTGTCTAAAACGCACAGCCTGATAGCAATATTTGGCACAGGCACCATAAGACATGGTGCGGGCAGCCATCATCACAGCCATGACAAAAGCCGCTCTAAGTGAGCCGGCGGCTGTGATTAAGCCAAAAATAGCCAGTAAGGCAGAGAGCCCCACCTGTAGATAATTGACCGGATGCAGCGCATCCATGACATTTTTGACACCGATATAGACCAGGGCACAAGCGAGCAATTCGCCGCCGATAAGGATGCCCCAGAACATCTGGTCACAGCTATTGTTTTTGCTGTCTACCACCTCAGGCATCTGAGGCGCTTCGATTTTGGGTCGAGGTTGTTTGGGGGTGTATTTAATTTGTGACTTTGCCATGACTGCTCTTTTTACCACTTCACAACTACCATTGTAGCGGCAAGCAAGGGGGGAAACCTTAGTCCCCTCAAATAGAGCACCCTTTTGACAAATAACTTCGAGTTAATGACAACTCGCTAATCCATGGAGACGCCCCAGCCGTCATAAACACACTCAAATTCTTCAGCCAAACTATTGAGGTTGGCAGCATTTGCAGCAGCTTCACTCATTGTTGTAAGTTCGGTGGTTTCGAGATAAAAGCCTTCCTGATCTTCTTCATCACATTCTTCGATTTCGCCCACCTGATGGCCAAGCAAAGTCAGCTCAGCACCAAGCGAATGAGCAGACTCTTTGGTCTCACAAAAGAATGTATGCTCGATTTCTTTTTTCGCTTCCATCCGATCTTTACGTTCGGATATCTTGCTCTCTTTTGATTTGGGGTCGTTGTCCTGTTGGTCTTTAGCCGATGTCATTTCATACCTCAAATACAGACAGTGAAATTATATGCAAAGCTTGGCGTTAAAACACTAAATTTTTACCGAGCGCAAATACTGTATTAGCTCAAGTAGGTAACTATCCAGCTCAGATACAGTGGCTTTGAGGTCGTGCAACATAGCCGAGCGTGCATCAAGCAGGTCTATAGATACTCTAGCTTGAGTAGTCATACCAGCGATAACTTTGGCGCGTTCTTTTTCGCTTGCCATATCTCGCCTGCTTCTATCAATAAGGCCGAGCTTGCGCCAGTGGGCAAGGAGGATATCACGTCTGGTTTGAGTATCAATTTGACCGGTGGGTACTTCGTTGATAAATTTCCAAATAACAGGCGAATACTCAGCATTTGGCTTGTCGGACAAAAGACGCCCGAGCATATTAGGCAGACCTTTTACTGTGTGCTTCTCGCCGCTTTGTTGTTTAAGTGCATAAAGAGCCAGTCCTGCCTGCACAATACCGTCGCCCAGCTCCATACTGTCATCGACTTTGGCGTTGACATCACCCAGATTAAGACTGCCCCCCACAATACCAGTGATACCGCCACTGACAAAGTTAGCTATAGAGTTGAGCCGCAAGGCTTTGTCGCGGCGTTCTTCCAAAAGTGCTTGCAAATCGTCTGCGTCAGCAATTTCGGTGTCGACTTTGCCAATTGTGGCGCGGATTTCAAAGCTCTGAGAGAGAATGGCTTCGGTCAGATTTTGTTTTAGTATAAGTAGATTGAGGCGGTCGCGGTCGGCACTTTTGGCCTGGCTATCAAGATCCCTTAAGTCATTATCGATATTGAGAAGACTGGCTACATGCAGTGCGCTAGGCGACAGATCGCTAAAACTTTTGACAGAAGGGGCCTTGCTATAGTCGAGAGTGGAGGGCAAAGTAAAGTCTTTGGGGTTTTCTCTGGCCACAGTCGGTCCTGCCGCCCCGAGCAAAAGGGTCATGAGCAAGAGCGATTGATAAAACCTTGTAGCTAACTGGCCCACTAATAAAACCGCTTAATTTTGCCCTGGGAGTCTATTTGCATATTGGTGGATGACGGTACTTTGGGCAGACCCGGCATGGTCATAATCTCGCCAGTCAATGCGACAACAAATCCTGCACCACTAGATAGTCTCAACTCTCGTACGGTGAGGGTAAAGCCTGTGGGAGCGCAAATTTTGGCAGGGTCGTCACTAAAAGAATACTGTGTTTTAGCAACACAGACTGGCAATTTATCAAAGCCATTTTTTTCGAGCCACTTCAATTTTTTGAGAGCTTCGTCAGTCAGTACCACCCGGTAAGCACCATATACAGTGCGGGCAATTTTATCTAGTTTTTCGACGATAGTGTCGTTTTGATTATAAGCAGGAGTAAAACTCTCCACAGCCGGACAGGCCAGGATGGCGTCAGCTAGAGGCAAGCCACCCATGCCCCCTTCACCCCAGACATTGACAGCACAGGCTGTCAGTTTACGACTCTGGCAGAGATCCAGGACTTTATCTACTTCGCTATCTAGATCGGTAGTAAATCTATTGACAGCAATGACCACAGGTAAGCCAAAAGACTGAATCACCGAGGCATGACGTTCGGCATTAGCGAAGCCTTTTTCGATTGCTTCCAGATGAGCTGCTTGATTTTCGCGGGTGACATTTTTGAGTGATTTTTCGTCGATACCGCCATGCAATTTGACTGCTTTTACTGTGACGACGAGCACCACGGCATCAGGCACGAGCTCTGGTCTAGCGGCAGCCACGATATCGCAAAACTTTTCAAAGCCAAGATCGGCGCCAAAGCCAGCCTCGGTCACCACATAATCAGCGAGCTTGAGAGCCAGTCGAGAGGAGAGCACACTGGATGTACCATGGGCGATATTGGCAAATGGTCCACCGTGGACAAAGGCGGGAGTGCCATCAATTGTCTGCACTAGATTAGGCTTGATAGCATCTTTTAGGATAATAGCCATGGCTTCTTGAGCACCGAGCATCTCAGCTGTTACTGGCTTGCCAGCAGTATCGCGACCAATAACAATGGCTGCCAGTCGTTTTTTGAGATCATCAAAACTATCAGATAGACAGGTGAGCGCCATTATCTCGGAGGCAGCAGTGATATCAAAACCGGTCTCTCGCAAAACTCCATTGCTTTTGCCACCAACGCCTTCGATGATGCTGCGCAGACTGCGCTCATTGATGTCGATAGCGCGTTTAAAAGTGATTGTGGTGGGATCGATATTGAGTACATTACCAAAATGTAAGTGATTATCGATCAATGCAGCCAGTAGATTGTTGGCTGACGAAATAGCATGGAGATCACCTGTAAAATGCAGGTTGATATCGTCCATTGGTACTATCTGAGAGTAACCACCACCAGTACCACCACCCTTTTGACCAAAAACAGGTCCCATCGAGGGCTCGCGCAAAGCAGCGGCGGCTTTAACACCGCGCTCACGCAGAGCCTGAGTTAATCCAATTGTTACTGTGGTTTTGCCCTCGCCACTTTTGGTGGGAGTGATGGCAGTGACCAGTATCAGTTTGCCGCGGCTCAATTTTTTGTCAGAGAGTATGCGACTGAGAGAGCTATAGCTTATCTTGGCTTTGTATTTGCCATAGCTCTCCAAATCATCCTCGGTCAAGCCCAGATCACTTGCCACATCCTTAACCGGTCTAAGTTTTGTGTTAGCGGCGATTTCTACGTCGGTGAGCTGGTTTGTGAGGTCGACTGGCATTTGATACTTCCATAGCAAGGACGCTCTAATTTACTATAAAAGCAAGCCAGGTGTACCTATCCTCTATCAACTTAATTGCATAAGCTTACTCTTGGCTTCCCCTGCTTCTATCAAACCTTTTTGGAGAAGCGGTTGCAGCCTGGCTTGACTGACATTTTTACTGAGGGCTTCGATTATATTTGTCAGTGAGCCGCGCAAAAACGCCTGCAATTTACCCACACTAACTGAGTCAGTTGTGGACAATTGGGCAAAGAGTTTGTCTTTCAATTCCACAAGCCTTGACAATTCTTGGGGTTCGAGACGGTTGCCAGCCTTTGCTTTTTCAAGCAATTCGATTGTTTGATCAATCAGCTTGAGCAATTCGCCGCTGCCAGCAAAGTCTTGAGCTGGCAAATTGAGCTGGGCTCCATCTGCCGATTTGTTTTTAAACATGCCGCCAACTTTTTCAAAAAGGCTACCGGCTCCAGAGAGTTGAGTCCAACCATCCCCGCCGCCGCTACCGGGCATGGCAGACTGAGCTGCGGAGCCACTCTTAGACTGTATGGAGCGTCCGCTATGACCATCTGGTGCGCAAGGCTGAGGCGGGACTGCCCCCCAGCTACCAGTAGAGCACTCAGGCTGAGCTAGGGGCCTGGATGAACCGTCAGTCCTGTCACCAGCGGCATAAACAGAGCCAGGGGCCGCTGCTTGTGCTGGCAAATAATGAGCCGGCATGGCACCATAGGCGCTACTACCCCAACCAGCACCGGTTGGCGCGGGCGGTGCCTGGTACACATCCTGCCACTGATCTGGTTGGTGCACCGGCTGTACAACAGTGTGCATGTTACCGCCACTGACTGTTGCTTCTTTGTCGACAGTGACATAGCTTGTAAATTTAGTCAAAATCTGATGTTTGACGGCTAGCGCAATAAGCTCCTTTTTGGCACTATCCAACTTACCTGGTGACAAACGCATCAGGTCTTCGAGATCGCATATGCGGGAGCGGCAATAAAGCTTAGCCAGAGCATCATCGCTCACTTTAGTGAGAGCTACTTTTTGCTCAAAAGGCTTACCACCAGCATACAATCCTGTTACTTTGACTTCAGACTTAGCCTCGTCACGCTTATTTATGGCAAACATAAATGTGGCAGGGCGACCCTCAAAAAGATCCTGGCGGCGTCCGGGGCTGATGCTAATCTCTTGACCTTGATTGCTCAAATCAAGACTCAGACCAGTGACTAGCGGTACACCAATCTCGCGACCAATATTGACTAAGGCCTGCTCCAACTCATCACCGGGACTGACAAGAGCACTGGTACCGCCACCGAGCACAGCAAGCCGGGTCAAAAGCCCGCTATTAACGGCAGTGTCAATACCCACACAAAAAATGCGTCCACTGCCTATCTGAGTTTGCACATGCTTGAGGATGCGTTCTTCATCGGCTACCTCGCCGTCTGTTATCAGTACGATAATAGGCAGTCTCTGAGTATTTTTTTTGCGCACCTTAAATACTGCCGTAGCTTCTTCCAGTGCATCAAACATCTCTGTGCCACCGACAGGCTTAACTGACCTGAGGAAGGTCTCACCACCGGCAATACCGTCATTATCGGCAGCAATGAGAGAGGCTTTGTTACCAGCTGTCGTGTTTGAGCTAACAGCGTGCTTGATATCAAACCACTCTCGTCTGTCGTCAAAAGCACAGATAGCAAACCTATCTCTGGGGCTCAGTGTATTGAGCAAAATAGCACAGGCTTTGGCGGCAGATGCCATCTTGGAGCCATGCATCGAGCCTGAGCGGTCCACCAAAAAAATCACATCTCTTGGCTGAGTATAAATTTCGCTCTCATCCAGTGATGGTGGATAAATCGAGACCAGACCATATGACTGAGCACCACTGTCGTGCACCAGTCCAGTGCCGGATATATCAACAGCACCAAGTTGCCAAATTAAGACAAAATCTCTGTCCATGAGTTCGTTGTTATGACTGAGTGATACTTTTAACGCTTTGCCAAAACTGGTTTTTACTGCATGCTGACTGCAGGAGAGATTGCTAATTTCTCTACCGGCAGTATCAATTGAGACCTCTATTGAGAGTGCTACTTGTGGATCAAACCCTGCCAAAAGCCTCGGTGGCGTTATGCGCGAGGCATCGGGCACTATGTTAGTGTCCATCTCCACGCCATAACCATTTGCACCAGTGACATCGTGACCAGGCACATAGCGCGGTGCTACAACGGTAGGTAGACGCAAGGCAGTGGTACCATCGCTATAAAGAGGCAGATATTCGACATAGACAAAGTCGATTTCGATAGTCTCGCCTGCTTCGATATTGCCCACAGTAATCGTAAACACATCGTCGCGATCTTGCTCAATAAGCGAGGCTCTATGCTGATTAGCGATAGCGGCATCATAATCTGCGCGGGCTTCTTCACGCTCCTTGACCAAGCCTGCAATCTTGCGATTGCCCACAGTCATTTCACACTTGACGACACTGGCACCGCACGAGAGCGGGAAGATATAAATGACTTCAAGTAATTGAGCAGTATCATTGACAAACTTTTGTTTGATATTGACTGTAGCCGCTCTTTCTGTGCAATTTGCTTGAATGGAAACGCCTGCCAGTGGTAGTTTGCGATTACCTTGACCTTTTACAAGGATCTCGCCCAGCGACTTAATTTTGGATCTAACTTCGGTGAGATCTATGATTTCTGGCTCAGCACCTAAATTTGACATCAATCCTCCTGGTCTCAAAGACCCAATTTAATCCAGAGATTCCAAAGCGGCTTCGATTTTTTTGAGCAAACTGGCTTTATCGCTCTGGTCAAAACCTTCTTGCACCATGAGCCTTAAGCCAGGCTCGACAATGATTTCTCGCCATTTAATGACGACCGGTGCACTGGCGCGGCGAGCAGCCAGGCCATTTGCCACCGACATAAACAGGGCTTCCAGCTCATCATCGGTCAGTCCATATAGCTTGGACTGTATTTGAGCTAAGGGCATCGATAGGGCTTGCAGACTCTTAATAGCTAAAAGCTGCAAGACATGACGTTTATTGTAGCGGGCCTGACGGCCCTCCATCCTCGGTCTATCAAGCAGACCCAGTGTGGAGTAATAACGCGTGGTCCGAGCATCAGGCAAAGACGATACTCGATTGTCATTTTGATTCAGATCACTTTCTTCCAGCAAAGCAGCTACTTGCATAGCAAGCTCTTCAAGGCTCAGTGATTGAGGCAAAATCTTCATAACAGTATTATCAGCGATTACTGTAATACTGTCAACGTTGTCACTTTACAATTCGACGATGCTTAAAAGGCTGACCGGCGCTATAGGGTGCCACGCCATGTCCCTGACCGCAAAGGCGGTACTTATATGTGAGCAGCCCTTCCAGCCCAACTGGTCCCCGTGGCGCTAGATGCCCGGTACTAATACCGACTTCGGCGCCAAAGCCATAACGGAAGCCATCGGCAAAACGAGTGGAGGCATTGAGATAGATAGAGGCAGACTTGAGCTGAGCAAAAAAACGCTGCCAGCAATTGTCGTCTTCGGTGACAATACTGTCAGTGTGGTCTGAACCGTACTTATATATATGATCGATAGCATCTTCCAGGCTATCCACTTCTTTTACTGACATAGTAAGGGCCGAATACTCAGTGGCAAAGTCTGCAAGACTAGCTGCCTTAGCCTCTATACCAGCGGACTGACAAAGCTCAAGAGTACGGGGGCAGACTCTCAGCTCCACAGCGTTATCTCTCAGCGCCTTAAGTAGTTGGACTTTTGTGATCTCACTTAAATCTTTGTGCCAGAGCAAAGTCTCAGCTGCATTGCAGGCAGCCGGATAGGTAATTTTGCTATCGACCACAACATTGCAAGCTTTATCAGGGTCAGCACTTTTGTCCACATAAACATGACAGATACCCTCGGCATGACCTAGTACTGGTATCTGTGTATTGGACTGGATATAACTGACCAAACTATTTGAGCCTCTAGGGATAATCAAATCCACTTTGCCAGTGGCGCCAAGCAATAGCTCCACATCACTGCGCTCACTAAGTAGCCCATAAGACTGTGCCATAGCTGGCAGTACACTACCTATGGCACTGGTAAATATTTCAAATATTACAGTATTGGTGGTGAGGGCTTCACGACCACCTTTGAGCAAGGCACCATTAGCGCTCTTTAGCGCCAGTGCTGCTATTTGAGGCAGGGCGTCAGGTCTTGACTCAAAGATCACAGCAATGACACCAATAGGCACTGTGACACGCTCTAATATCAGTCCGTCGTCTAGCTCAGTTTTGAGATCGATACTACCTATAGGGTCATCCATAGCAATCAAAGTCTCGATGCCCTTTATTACATCGCTCAGTTTGGCTTGATCAAACTTGAGCCGTTTAATCAGGCTGGCTTCGACATTATCGCTTTGTGCTTGCTCCAGATCTTTTTTGTTGGCGCTAAAGATCTCGCTTGAGCGCTTTTGCAATTGCTCGATAAAGGAGCGCAGTGCGCTATTGCGCTCAACTCCACTGGTCATAGCAAGAGTGCGTGTGGCAAGAGCCACGGCATCGATTTTATCTAGTGTATTTTGTTTATTCATGCATCTAAAAAGGCAATATTGTCACGCGTAATAATGGCATCATAATTACGCCCCGCCACACTATCGAGAGCATGGCTGTGCTGACCAAGAGCCTGACGCGCCTCATTACTATTGTAATTGACTATACCCCGGGCAAATTCTTTGCCGTTTGTATCTTCTACTGATACCACATCACCGCGCTCAAACGCTCCTTTGACCTCGGTGATACCAGCAGCCAGTAGACTGGCTTTGCGATTTGTCAGAGCTTCTCTAGCTCCGTCATTAATTACGATAGATGCTTTTACTGTGGTGGCAAAAGCAATCCAGCGCTGCTTACCACTCAGTCCTTTTTTAGGCAAAAACAAAGTACCGAGCTCTTCGCCACTAGCCAGTCGACTGACGACCCGGTCCAATTTGCCACCGGCAATAATGGCCGCACAACCACTCTGGGTGGCAATCTTGGCCGCCGCCAGTTTAGTTTTGATACCACCGCGACCGGGTTTATCCGAGACTACTTTGGACTCTCCCAGTTGTTCGATTTCGGCAGTAAAATTATCCACCAGACTAATTAGCTTGGCATCAGGCAGACGCGGATCAGCGCTGTAGAGACCTTCTACATCGGTGAGGATAATTAGCAAATCAGCGTCCATCTTGCTTGCCACAAGAGCTGACAGTTTGTCGTTATCGCCAAAATTGACTTTGATATCAACTTCGCTTTTTAAAGTTTCCAATTCTGCTGTTGAGACAGTATCGTTTTCGTTGATGATAGGCAGTACTTTTAGCTCAAGCAGTTGCGAAATAGTACTGCGCAAATTGAGATAACGGTGTCTATTACTAAAATCCTCTTCGGTTAAGAGCACCTGGGCTGCCACCACATCTGATTTTTCGAAGGCATCATTGTATAGCCCCATCAGCCGCCCCTGACCAATGGCAGCACAAGCTTGTTTGAGTGGCAAAAGCTTTGGTTTGGCTGTCAGTTTTAAAGCGCGACTACCAAGACCAACAGCACCTGATGTCACCAATAAGACTTCTTTGCCAGATTTAATTAGCCCGGCAATACCTTCGACAAAGCTATAAAAACGACTGAGGGCAATACCACCTTCATCACGCATCAGTACTGCTGTCCCGAGCTTGATCACGATACGATTAGCGCTATTGAATAGTTCTTTTCTGTCCATTTTTTCCTAGCCTGTATTCTGCTTATTTTTAGCCTGTATTCTGCAGACCTTCAGCTACACCATTGATTGTCATAAGCACAGTCTCCAATAGTTTGTCACTGTCTTCTGTGGGACCTTGACTGAGAGAGGCTCTAAGCTCTTTTACCAATTTGACCTGTAAATAACTGAGCGGGTCAACATATGGATTGCGCAAATTAATAGAGTGAGCCAGATAAGGCACCGACTCGAGTAGCTCCTGCTCCTGACAGATAGCCAAAATGATCTGACAACTCTGTTTAAACTCACCCTCAATTATGGGGAAGAACTTTTGCAAAAGCTCTTTGTCTACTAGATTTTGGGCATAGTAGCGAGCAATATCCATATCGGCTACAGCAAGAGCAGTCTCTATCTTTGATACCAGCCCCTTAAAAAATGGCCAGGACTTATACATGGTGCGACACAGTGCAAGAGCATCTTTGTCTTTGAGCACATTGGCAAAGGCCGTACCAAAACCATACCAGGCAGGCAACATATAACGGCTCTGCGTCCAGGCAAAGACCCAGGGAATTGCGCGCAAGTCGTCAATACTACTACTACCAGCTGTACGTCTTGTCGGTCTTGAGCCCATCTTGAGCTGAGAGATTTCGTTTATCGGTGTAGTCTGACTAAAAAATTCGACAAAGCCCGGTGTGTCGTAGACAAGTTTGCGATAAGCCAGACGCGAGTCTTCTGATACTCGCTCCATAAACTCCAGCCATTCATCACAGTCTCCTACTTTATCGCCGGGCAAACTGGCAGCAATGACAGCAGCAGCCAATCTGTCAAAGTTGCGCACGGCAATACCATGGAGGGCGTATTTGGATGATATCACTTCGCCTTGCTCGGTGATTTTGATGCGACCAGCGACAGTACCAGCAGGCTGAGCCATAATAGCGCGGTGAGTCGGTCCGCCGCCCCGGCCAATAGTGCCACCACGGCCGTGGAAGAGCATCAGTGTAATACCATGAGCTGATGCGGCTTCAACCAGCGCCTTTTGCGCTTTGTACAATTCCCAGTTGCTAGTGACGATGCCACCGTTTTTGCCACTATCAGAGTAGCCAATCATGATTTCTTGCTGATTACCGCGGTCAGCCAGATATTTTTTGTAGGCATCAAAACTAAGCAATGTCTCAAACATCGCTGGAGCGCGACGCAAGTCTTCGATGGTCTCAAAGAGCGGCACCACCGAAATAGTATCAGCACCAACTTTAGTCGGATTCCAGAGTTCGGCTTCACGAGCCAAAAGCAGTATCGTCAATAAATCACTGGGACGTTCAGTCATACTGACTATATAAGTATCGATTGCCTCGTTACCATGATCTTTACGACACTGCGCCATGGTTCTAAAAATTTCGATAGTCTCATTGGTCTCACTATCAAAACTCAGTCTCTCTGGCAAAAGCGGACGCAGACAGTTAAATTCCTGACGCAAAAAGTCTAGTCTCTCATCTTCAGTCATTTCACTGAGTTTAGTCTGACTCAATCCATAACGGGTGGCTATTTGATCAAGAGCACTGCGGTGACGTTTGCTGTGTTGACGGATATCAAGCTTGGCCAGATGGAAGCCAAAAATATCGATAGCATAAAGCAAGCGTTTGAGATTGCGCGCACTGTAATTGCATCCACAGCCATTTAAAACATGCAAAATACTGAGCAAATCATCTTTAAAATCTTGCGGTGAGTTGTAACCACCACTAGTGCGGGTCAATGTGCTGCGCAGTTTGGCCTGGATATAAAGCAATTTAAGTCTAAAGGGCTCCAGTCTATAGCGCTCACCAAAACGCTCTTTGACTTGGGGCATAATATCGCCATCGGCCACTAGAGTCTCTTTTAGCTCATGGAATGAATTATTGAAGTCGTTAGTGGCATTGAGGGCCTGGGTGAGCCACTTACGCGAATGACTGAGTTCGTTAAAGAGGACTTCTAGCTCTTTGAGATAACGGTTGATGATTACCTGTCTTTGATAATCAAGGGTCTTTTTAGTCACATCACAAGTAACAAATGGATTACCGTCGCGGTCTCCACCAATCCAGGAGCCAAAAGTAATAAAGCTATGTTTTTCTTCTGGACCAATGGGAGAGAGTGCATCCCAGCGCTTAATTAAGTCTTCGTGGACATCGAGCACCGCATCAAATACCACATTGTCAAAGTGATAAATGCCGTAGCGCACTTCATCCATTACTTCTGGCTTAAAGTGAATAACATGCTCGGTGAGCCAGAGTGATTCCACGACATTGTTTAGGCCATGCTCGACATTGAGCTGCTCACGTCTTGATAGTGGTGGATGGTCTCTTTTGTGCAGATGGTGCGCAAGCTCCAACTGTTTGAGCAGTACAGTGCGTCTTGTTATCTCTGTGGGATGGGCAGTAAAGACCATCTGGATATCCAGGCCCTCAAAGATAGCCTCGATAGTGTCCCTGTCAAAGCCACGGGCCATCAGCTCAGCCACTGAGTCTGGCTCAAGCCCATAATTATCGGCAGTACTGTTTTGGCAATCACGCAATGCTCGTCTGCGCAGACGATGATTTTGCTCAGCGATATTGATAATGTCAAAGTAGGTGAGGAAGGCTTTGATAATACAGGCGCTCTCAGCCAGACTGAGACTATCAATTAACTTTCTAAGCTCTATATCCAGCTCTTTAAGTCTGCCACTATCACCGCTATCACGCTCGCGGTGTATTTCTTTAAACAAGGCGCGCAATTTTTCGACATGGGCAAAGGCTTTTTCGCCTTCGAAGTGTTTGATGATATTGCCAAGCACTGTGCCCAGCTGTCTGACATCGTCCCTTAGCGGTTTGATACGCTCGGTCAATTTGACCTTGTCGACGACAGACTTACTAACCATCAGTACACCCGAGTATTCTTTTGAGACCTGTGCTTATAGTCGATGCTCTTTTGCATACCATCAAAGGACAACAAAAGAGCAGCCTGAGCCCAGGCAAGTGGCTCATTGGCGTCCGAGATCCAGTGTCTGTTTTTAGAGTCCACCGGCTCAGTCGGGTCAATTATATAAGCTTCCGGCACATTAAACCGGCTATTGACATGAGAGAGACCACGATTAAAATGCTCCACCTGCCGTTTATATATGGCTTCTGAGCCAGTGCGTCTATAAATTTCACCAAGCACCACCGAGATCATTGGTGAGACATGGCACCACTGGGCTTCTTCATGTGCTTTTAGATCTTTGCGGTCATTGCGACCATCCCAGATGTCACCAGGATAACGGGCAATACCATAGTCACCCATGAGCTTGGCCTCGATGATATCGATGAGCTTGACTGTGATGGCATCATCAAAAAGTGGACGCTCAGCCAGAGAACCCATTATTAGTGCATTGACTATGGCTGAGTCAGCCACCCGCACTTTGCGCTTATCGGCTCTTGTGTCATTTTGATCCGAGACTATGTATTCATAAGGCAGTATTTGTTTGAGAGCAGCCTTACATTGCCCCATAAGATCACGCAATAGTTTTTCGTCTACTACAAAAGTGCGACTGTCACCGTCTATAGTGCCTTTAATGGCGCCGTGGCGACTGACATATTCGTACTCTTCTCTCAGTGCGGCCAGAGCCACAGCTATCGACGAAGCATGGACAGCTCGTTTATCCTCCCAGGCCCCTAGCTCCATGTCGTTTGCTACATTTACAGCCTTTAGATAATGGGGCAAAAGCAAAGCATAACTAATAGCTGCTTTACTACCGGCGAGACTCTTGAGGCTCTTATCCTTTTGATTAAGATCCAAAAACAGCAAATAACCAATAAATGACAGCGCATCGTTTTGAGCATGACCCCAGGGCTCGGTCAGCTCAGCCAGCGAGACGGAGTTGTAGCGGATATGGGGACGAGCCATCATGTCGCTGGCTTTGACTTTGCCATCTATGACATCGATAAAACGTTGCCTGTATATATAGTGGTGCTTGAGCGAGCTATCCAGACCCTTTTGCCAGTCACCACCAAGCCCGGTGGCACGCTCAGCCAGTGCCTGCATGATATTGTCTCTGTCCCACTGCATAAGCAATAGCCCACTGATAGCAGACTCCATAGAGCGCTCATCCACTACTGTGACAGCAGACTGACCACCAGTACTGTAGCGCTTGAGAGTAAATGTGCCTTTAGACTTGAGCAAGTCAAACAAATTTTTGACACTCTTTGTGTCATAGTCAGAGCTCTTTAGCTTGTCCACAATTATATTCTGAAAGATTATTTGAGATGTTTGCGCAGGCTTTACCTCGCCAAAGGCCAGTGCTGGTGATAGAGCGGTGGCTACCACCAGAGCTGTTATAGTTATTTTTTTTGCTATTGTCATATCTACTTTGCACTACTTATGGTGTCAGTGTTTTTAATTTTGCCTGGACTTGTTCTGATTCTTTTACCTTTTTGTTAAACATCAAAGTCTGAGCATAAAAGCGTAGTACTTGTGCATAGAGTGGCTTGTTGGAAGCATCACCCTCAAGGACATTACTAGCCTTTTTGTAGAGTTCCTCAGCTTTTGGCATATTGCGCTGCATCATGGCCATGGTGCCAAAATTGGCATAAATGCCAGCCAGATTTTTGCGTACCAGACTGTTAGCAGGGTCCAGTTTATAAGCTTCTTCCAGTTTGGTAGTAGCTAAATCAAAATTGCCTTGATTCATAGCCATAGCTGCTTCGTTGTTGGCTCTCAAACTCATCATGGCTGGACTTGTACCGGTAGGGAGCGGTATCTGAGTGGGCGTAGTGGAGACAGCTCCATCAGCGTACAAAGTTAAGGCTGTGGCTTTGTCACGTATGCTCAGCAAGGCTGGTTTGTCTTCTGGATAAATAGCAGCAAACATCACATCGGTTTGGTTGGGACTGTGCCCACCAATGCCTATGGCGTGTCCAATTTCATGCAGAGCAATACGTTTAAAATAGTTCTCTGTCACCACAGGCATCTTAGAGGGTCCCACTGTCAAAAATGTAATGGTGGCACTGGCTATACCAGAGGCATCAGGCACCACAATTGTTTGACCGTCTTCAGTGGGTGATTGCATCTGACTGCGATCGTTAGTAAAACGGCAGACAATAGAGGCATCAGGAGTAGTGACAAATTCAAATCGGATTTTTGACGATAAGGATGCTTCCCAGAGAGCAAAGCTCTCTTTAATAAGGCTGACAAAGTCTGGTCTAAAACCAGGCACTTTACTACCATCCTCTATATAGACTTTGACTGGTATGCGCGCATCAGGAAAACGCATTTTAGCCTGTAAAGAGCTAGCGTAGTTATCGACAGCACCGGTCAAATTTTGTCCCAGCTGTGCCAGAGCAACTGGCTCCGCGACAATCAATGTCAGACCCAGGAGCACAATTAGCTTTTTCATCTAGCCTCTTTAAGCGCTACTTGCGAGCCTCTTTACGTTCAGCTTCTTTGGCTGTACGTTTGACGCGTTTTTCACTTTCTTTTTGCGCTTTTTCGTGAGCTATTTTATCAGCTTCAGCCTTTTCTCTTTCTCTTTCTTTGAGTTCAAGATAATAGTTATAGCCACCGTGATAAACCACCAGCTGACCATCTCTAACTTCCACAATTTTGGTAGCTACTTCCTGGATAAAATAGCGGTCGTGAGAGACTATCACCACAGTGCCGTCAAATTTTTTGAGAGCAGCTTCCAGAGTTTCTTTGGCGGGGATGTCGAGGTGGTTTGTGGGCTCGTCCAAGATCAAAAAATTATTGGCACTCAGTAGCATCTTGGCCAGCGCCAGACGTGCTTTTTCGCCACCAGATAGGGCTCCGACTCTTTTATAAACCGAATCCCCCGAAAAGAGGAAGCGACCCAGAAGTCCGCGCACTTCATCGGTCTTCCAGTCGGGCACTTGATCGTAAATCGTATCGAGTACTGTTTTTTCCAGGTCGAGAGCTTCAGCCTGGTTTTGCTCAAAATAGGCTGGTTTAACGTTGTGCTCACCGAGCTTAACTGTGCCATCGAGAGGTGCTTCCTGACCAGTAAGTAGTCTCAAAAATGTCGACTTACCACAGCCATTGGGACCGAGCAAGGCAATGCGCTCACCGCGAGTGATATCGAGCTGGGCGTCGCAAAAAATCAGTTTGTCATCATAGCCATGGGTCAATTTGCGCACAGTAGCTACTTCTACGCCGCTGCGTACGGCCTCTGGAAATTTAAATTCGAGGGTACGTTCGTCTTCATCGGGTCTTTCGACAAGCTCGATTTTGTCCAGTTGTTTTTCTCTACTTTTAGCCTGGGTACTGCGTGTGGCTGAGGCTCTAAATCTGTCCACAAAAGCCTGTTGCTTTTCCATTTCGCGAGATTGTCTCTCATAGGCAGCCAGTTGCACTTCTTTGTTGAGGCGACGGGCCTCCACATAGGCAGTGTAATTGCCCAGATAAAGTGATGATACGCCGCGCTCCATCTCCACAATAGTGGTGCAAAGTCTGTCCATAAAATGTCTATCGTGAGAGACAATGACCATAGGCATAGTGCTGGCGCGCAAAAAGTTTTCGAGCCACTCGATAGTGGCCAGGTCGATGTGGTTTGTCGGTTCGTCCATGAGGAGCAGATCTGGCTCGGTCAGGAGCATCTTGCCGAGGTTCATACGCATTTGCCAGCCGCCGCTAAATTCGCTGACTTTGCGCTTGCCATCGGCAGCAGTAAAGCCTACGTTGATTAGCATTTTTTCAATTTTGGCGTCCATCAAATAGCCGCCCTTGGTCTCAAACTCAGTTTGCAAATTATGCATACGCGTAATCAGTCTATCGAGATCAGCGCTATGAGCTGTTTCCATAGCATGATGGACGACATTGAGTTCTTCCTGGATGCTGTTTAATTCCACAAAGGCACGAGTAAATTCATCACCAACAGTGTTATCCAGCTCCAGATCAAATTCCTGGCAGAGATAGCCGACCTTGAGCCCTTGCTGTCTAATGACGTTGCCCGATGTAGGCTCTTCGTGACCGGTGATAATTTTAAACTGAGTAGTTTTACCGCTGCCGTTTGGTCCAACCAGACCAATACGATCACCGGATTTAAGCTCCCAGCTTACGTTTTTCAGGACTTCGCCCTGAGGATAAATTTTACTGACGCAATCTAATCTGAGCAAGGCTACCTCACAAGTAGAATTTTTCTACTACCCGTTAGTATATTACACAGTCCACTTGGCGTGCCCAGCCAGCCCGCTTCTGTGTTTTTTTCTTGGCCTTTTTATCAATGAGCACATACTCATTTAAGCCTTTTTATTTGCGCTGCTCAAGCTCGTCAAAGCGCATGTAGAGCTTATCCACCTCATCTTTGGCATGATTGACTTGCTGCATTATTTCAGCCAGTTTGACATGATTGTGAGCGATAGATTTATCTTCCATGCTTTTTTTAAGCTCAATTACCTTCTCTTCGGCAGCGGCAATTTTACTTTCCATACCAGCCAGCTCTCTCTTTTCATTGTTAGAGAGCGGCTTTGTCTTTATTTCTTCCTTGACCACAGTGGCTACCGCGGACTGCTCAGGCTCGACTGCCAGTTCCGGTCTTGAGGGTCTAGGACGGTTTTCTTTTTTGTTTGATTTTTTGCCGAGATTGTCCTGCCACTGCCAGTAGTCGGCATAGTATTCAGCACCACCAGAGCCATCGAGAGCAAGTATATGGGTAGAGATGCTATCGAGCATAAAGCGATCGTGAGTTACCAGTACCACTGCTCCTTCAAAGTCATCGAGACTCTGTTCGAGTACCTCTAATGAGGGGATATCGAGGTCATTGGTAGGTTCGTCCAGGATAAGTAAGTCAGCTTCTTGTAGCATCAGACGAGCAATAAAAATCCGTGACTGCTCACCGCCCGAGAGATAACTGACCTGCATGGGCAGCTGATCGGGACGAAAGAGAAAGCGCTTACTCCAGCTCGCCACATGCATCGGGCGCCCTTTAAATGTGACCGTATCACCAATAGGGCAGAGTGCTTGCTTAAGAGTGATGGTCTGATCGAGAGCCTCGCGCATCTGGTCAAACCAGACGACCTTGAGACCTTCTGCCCGTTTGATAGTGCCTGTATCAGGGGCGAGTTTGCCAGCCAGCATCTTAAGGAGAGTAGTCTTGCCACTGCCATTGGTGCCAGCGAGACCGAGCTTGAGACCAGGTGCCAGGATAATATCCAGGTCCTTAAAGAGTGTACGCGAGACACCGTTCTCGGTATAAGTCTTGGAGATACCTTTGCCCACCACAAGCTCTTTGGTACGTCTATTGCTTGAGGTAAAATCAAGAGCAGCAGCCAGCTTTTGCGAATTACGAAATTTAACTTCTTCCAGCTCGTCAGCCAACTTACCGGCTTCTTTGATACGGCTCGAAGATTTGGTCTGCCTCGCTCGGGCTCCCCGCATAAGCCAGGCCACTTCACGCCGCATCTTGCTAGCCAGTGCCTTTTGCTCATTAGCCTGAGCACTTTCGTATTCTTCTTTGGCCAGGACATAGTCGTGATACTGCCCTTTGACCGAAAGGAAGCCATTTTTGTAAAAGGAGTTAAGCTCAATTACACGGGAGGCAATGTTCTCGAGGAAGCTTCTGTCGTGGCTGACCAGCATAAAACTAAAGCTGGCGTTGCGCAAAAACTCTTCCAGCCAGAGCACACCGCTCAAATCAAGGTGGTTAGTAGGCTCATCCAGTAGCAAAAAGTCAGGCTCTTTAACCAGCTCAGCGCATAGTGCCAGTCTTTTGATCCAGCCACCTGAGAGTGTGCCCACTGATAAATCCAGATCGTTAAAACCCATCCGGGTCAAAGTTGCCGCTGCTCTCGCTGACATGATGCCAGTCTCATCATGGTCGCCTTCTACCGCCTTAAGTGAGGCCAGGACAACATCATGGACCCCTAGAGTTTTATCAAAACTATGATACTGCGGCAAATAAGCCACTTTAAGGTCACGTCTTTTGACTACTGAGCCGTCATCTGGCTCCACCAGGCCAGCCAGAATTTTGAGCAAAGTAGACTTACCGGAGCCATTTGGTCCAATAAGAGCGACCTTTTCATCGTCTTCGATGCTAAAGCTTATCTCTTTAAATAAAGGTCTGGCACTATAAGATTTGGTCAGAGACTGACAAGTTACAAGGGGTGCGCCCACTATAGATTCCTCAAGACAGCCAGAAGTGGCTCAGTAAGTGGCGTTGAACGCCTGGTTTTATCATCGGTCAGGACGATGACTGATTCAGCAGTGCTGTAGCAGGTGTCATCCATAAATATCGCCTGACCAATACGAAAGGATGAACGACCTATAGAAAGGATTTTGGAGCCAATGCAAGCTGTGCCGGGAAAATTCATTTCTTTTAAATAATCCAGGGTGATTTTGGCAATAACAAAATTGAGACCGTCTCCGGCAAAATGCGAGCCGTCTGCCTTAAAGAGAAAATCCACTCGGCCAGACTCAAAGAGTGAGCAGTAAACAGCGTTATTGATATGCCCCTGTTTATCAGTGTCACCATAGCGCAATTGCACCTCGGTCCAATATTTGTAGGCCGATTTGTCAGTATCACATACGGTGCCACGCAGGCTACCGGGCTCAGCGCTCATAATTACTCTATGCTCCTATCTCCCCAATGTTAGCAAAGATGGTAAATTTAAAAGGCAATTACTACGTTTTCGCAGCTATTGACAACCACCATTTGAGGGGCATCCATGCGTATACTTCCCGGCAAACCGTACCCCCTGGGCGCAACCTGGGACGGTCTGGGAGTCAACTTTGCAATTTTTTCAGAAAACGCCAGTAAAGTTGAACTCTGCTTATTTGATAGCCCCGAGTCACGCTATGAGAGCAAACGCATCGAGCTGACCGAGTACAACAACCAGATTTTTCATATCTATTTAAAGGATATTCGCCCCGGTCAAGTCTATGGCTACCGTGTTTACGGTCCCTATGACCCCGAAAAGGGACTTAGATTTAATGGCAACAAAGTCTTGCTCGACCCTTATGCCAAGTCAATTGTGCGCACTGAGACCTGGGACGACAGTCTCTTTGGCTACGAAGTAGGGCATGAAGACGATGACTTGAGCTTTGATGGCCGGGACTCAGCCCCTTATGCGCCCCTGAGCGCAGTTGTAGACCAATCTTTTACCTGGGGCAACGATACTCCGCCCAACACTCCCTGGCACGAAACCATCATCTACGAAGCCCACGTCAAGGGCATGACCGCCCTCCATCCCGATATCCCCGAGGAGCTGCGCGGCACGTATGCCGCTATCGCCACCGAGCCGGTCATCCGCCACCTCAAAAAACTTGGCGTAACAGCTCTTGAATTAATGCCAATACATAGCAGAAGCGACAATCAAAATCTGGTGGCAGCGGGTCTCAATAACTACTGGGGTTACAACACTCTGGGTTATTTTGCCCCGGACTTGCGCTATTCGCACTATAAAGGTGCCACCAACGAAGTACGCGAATTTAAAATGATGGTGCGCGCTCTGCATGCCGCTGGTATCGAAGTAATCCTTGATGTGGTCTACAACCACACTGCCGAAGGCAACCAGCTTGGTCCCACTCTTGTATTTAGAGGTGTGGACAATACCAGCTATTACCGCTGTGGTGGAGAAGACACCAGCCGCTATTACATTGACACCACCGGCTGTGGCAATACTCTCAATATGACTCACCCCAGAGTCTTGCAACTAATCATGGATAGCTTGCGCTACTGGGTCCTGGAGATGCACGTCGACGGCTTTAGATTTGACCTGGCATCAGCCCTTGCCCGTGAGCTATACGAAGTCGATAAGCTCTCCTCATTTTTTGATATCATCCAGCAAGACCCGGTGATATCTCAAGTCAAGCTCATAGCAGAGCCCTGGGATCTGGGCGAAGGCGGCTATCAAGTCGGCAACTTCCCTGTACTCTGGACTGAATGGAACGGTCAGTACAGAGACACCATGCGAGCCTTTTTTAAGGGCGACCAAGGTTTGCTTGGTCAAATGACCACAAGACTGGCTGGCAGCTCGGATCTCTATGCTCATAGCGGTCGCAGCCCCCACGCCAGTATCAACTTTGTCACCTGTCATGATGGCTTTACCATGCGCGATCTGGTCAGCTACAACCAGAAGCATAATTTGCTCAATCTAGAAGACAACCGCGACGGCGAAAGCAACAACCACAGCTGGAACTGCGGCGTGGAAGGCGAAACCGACAACCCTAAAGTCAACGCCCTGCGCATGAGACAGAGACGCAATTTGATGGCTATTTTGATGCTATCGCTTGGTGTGCCCATGATCTCGGGCGGCGATGAGATGGGTCGCACCCAAAAAGGTAATAACAATGCCTATTGCCAGGACAACGAAATAAGCTGGACCAACTGGGACCTCACAAGTGAAGAAGAAGACTTCCTGCATTTTGTGCAAAAGCTAGCAGCCATCAGACATTCACAGCCAGTCTTGCGCCGTCGCAAATTTTTTAAAGGACAGGTACTGGAAGCGATTCAGGAAGGACACAATCAGATCAAAGATATTGTCTGGCTCAATCCAGATGGTACTGAGATGAATGAAAAAGATTGGACCGATACTAAGCGCCTCAACTTTGGTGTGCTCTTTGAAGGCTCCACCATAGACGATACCGATGAAGACGGCAGACCGATTGTAGGCAATACACTGCTTTTACTCTGTAATGCCAACTGGGAAGATATCAGCTACGCTCTGCCACCAAATCAAGTCTCACAATACTGGCGCATGTTTGCCCCCCACCGTATGGACAAAACCTGGAAGCTGCATTTTGAGACATCAAACAAACTGAGCTCAAGCTGCTGGCCATTGCAGTCGCAATTTTTGATGGAAGGTCGCACACTGGCTCTATTTGAGCTAGTGGACAAAGACCAGCAGTAGTTAGTTTTTGGATTTTAAAATCAACATTGCCAGTGGTGGCAAGGTCAGACTCAAGCTATGGCTGCGACCATGATGACTGTGCTCGTCAGCATGCACACCACCAAAATTACCCAGACCGCTACCACCATATACAGAAGCATCACTATTGATTAACTCTTGCCAGTGACCGCCCTCTGGCACGCCCACTCTATAGTTATAGCGCGGCACTGGAGTAAAGTTTATAGCGACAAGCACTGCTTTGCCGTGCTTATCTTTGCGCAAATAAGTCAATACACTTTGCTCGCCATCCTGACAGTCAACCCAATCAAAACCATGACCATGACAGTCCATCTCGTGCATCGCTGGCTCATCGCGGTAAAGCTTATTGAGATCGGCTGTATAACGTTTCATGCCGGCATGGGTATCGTATTCAAGCAAGTGCCAATCGAGACTTTGATCTTCGCGCCATTCAATCCACTGACCAAATTCGCCACCCATAAAGAGCAACTTTTTGCCCGGTTGGCTGTACTGATAGCCCAAAAGCAATCTCAGATTGGCAAATTTTTGCCAGTGATCACCAGGCATCTTGGATAGGAGCGAATACTTGCCGTGCACCACTTCATCATGGGATAAAGGCAAAACAAAGTTTTCGGAAGAACTGTACATCGCTCTGAATGTCAGTCTGTTGTGGTGAAACTTACGATATACCGGATCCATCGAAAAGAATTCGAGTGTATCGTTCATCCAGCCCATATCCCACTTAAGTCCAAAGCCCAGACCACCTACATAAGTCGGTCTTGTCACTTGCGGCCAGGCAGTGGACTCTTCGGCAATCATCAAAGCCGAGGGATACTCAAGATAGATTTTTTCGTTTAGCTTACGCAAAAAATCAATTGCTTCGACGTTTTCGCGTCCTCCCCATTGATTGGGCAGCCACTCACCATCTTTGCGTCCATAATCGAGATAGAGCATGGAGGCAACAGCATCCACTCTCAGGCCATCAATATGGTATTTATCAAACCAAAACATGGCATTGCTAAGCAAAAAGTTAGCTACTTCAAAACGACCGTAGTTAAAGACGTATGTGCCCCACTCTTTGTGCTCACCCTGACGGGGATCAGCGTGCTCGTATAGATGTGTACCATCAAATAGACCAAGAGCATGGCCATCTCTGGGAAAGTGCGCTGGCACCCAGTCCATCAATACACCGATACCATTATTATGGAGCTGGTCCACCAGATACATAAAGTCTTCAGGCGGTCCAAAGCGACTGGTGGCGGCAAAATAACCAGTGGTCTGATAGCCCCAGGACATGTCGAGAGCATGCTCAGATAGTGGCATCACTTCCACATGAGTAAAGCCCATTTCTTTGACATAAGGAATAAGTTTGTCGGCTAATTCGCGGTAAGTAAGCCAGCCGTCTTCGCGCTCAGGCACACGCATCCAGGAGCCCAGATGGACTTCGTAGATTGATATCGGGGCAGATAGACTGGATGACTTGTGACGATTATCAAGCCAGTTTTTGTCCTGCCACTTGTACTGATCAAGCTGCCACACCACTGATGCCGTGCGCGGTCTGAGCTCACTGGCAAAGCCACAGGGATCGGTTTTCTCGGCTCTGACGTCGTTTTTGCCGACAATATAATACTTATAGATGGCACCTTGTTTGATACCAGGTAAAAAGGCAGTCCACACACCGGTATTGGCCATCAAAGTGAGAGGATGCTTGCTGGCATTCCAGTCGTTAAAGTCGCCAATCACAGCCACTGACTGCGCATTTGGTGCCCAGACAGCAAAGTGTGTGCCTTTGACACCATCGCGCTCGATAATATGAGCACCAAGCTTTTCGTAGATACGATAATGAGTGCCTTCACTAAATAAGTGAGCATCAAAATCACTAAAAAATGAGCGAGCAGTAGAAGCGGACATGATTAACCCTCTATAGCCACTTTAGATTATCAGAAAGGTAACGGATAATGGCTCAATGACAAAGATAATAATCGTGATGGGCGTATCCGGCTCAGGCAAATCCACAATTGGTGAGCTTTTAGCCAGTCGGCTGGGTTGTCGCTTTTATGACGGCGATGACTTTCATAGCGGCGAGAGCATTCAAAAAATGGCAAGCGGCATCGCTCTGACAGATAATGACAGGCTGCCCTGGCTAAAATCCATGGCTGAGGCTATCAAGCACTGGCAAAGCAGCCAAGAGTCAGCTGTACTGGCCTGTAGCTGCCTCAAAGAGAGCTATCGCCAGATACTTATTGATAGTGCCAAAGTGACCCTTGTCTACCTTGATATTACGCCAGAGCTAGCCAGAGAGAGGCTGACTCAGCGTCAGGGGCACTTTTTTAAGGCGGACTTACTAGACAGTCAGTTTGCCGCTTTGCAAAAGCCTGACAATGCCATCAAAGTAAGCTGTACCGATGAGCCAGCCTGTATGGTGGAGGCAATTGTGCGACAATTAGCCAAGAGATGAATAAAAATACAATCTGGTCCAAAACACTATTAAGCCTGGTTAGCCTCTCCTGCCTCAGTCCATGGCTTGCCTGGCCAATGGCTGTGAGCGCACGCGAGCACCATCACAAAAAAACAGAAGAAAATAACTTTGCCCCCTGTATGTCCTGGACTGTGCCAAAGCCCAGAGCGATATTACTTTGTGTCCATGGACTGGGGTTAGACAGCACTGCCTATACAGGCTTTGCCAATAAGATGAATAGTTATGGCATCTCATCTTATGCCATCGACGTGCGCGGCTTTGGCTCCTGGATGAGGGCGGCAGGGCACGAACAAGTAGACTTTGATGCCTGTCTCGATGATGTCAAAAAAGCACTGAGCACTATCCGTGCCGCTAACGTCGGTGTGCCAATCTTTCTTGTGGGTGAGTCAATGGGTGGTGCCATTGCTCTGCATGGAGCCGCCCACTTTCCCGAACTGATGGACGGAGTTATTTCATCAGTGCCAGCCGCTGAGCGCTTCCAGGAAAAACGCACTGACTTAAAAGTGGCGCTGGCCTTTCTCAAAGGACCAAATAAAGACTTTGACATCGGAGACTCTATAGTCGACCAGGCCACCAAAAACGAAAAACTGAGAGCTGCCTGGGAAGCAGATCCGCTCAGTCGGATGAACCTTTCGCCCCATGAACTATTGCAGTTTCAGCGTTTTATGAACAGCAATCACGATATTGCCAAAGACATCACCATGCCAGTTTTGATGCTGCAAGGCACGATGGACAGACTGGTCAAACCACAAGGTAGCTTTGAGCTTTTTAGCAAGTTGAGCAGTGTCAAAAAAATCTTTATCGCATTACCCAGCGAGCATCTCATATTAGAAGACCAGAAAGCACATACAGTTGCCTTTGATAGCCGGGTGGCAGCCTTATTAATGGGCTGGATCAATGCCAATCTGGGAGATAACGCAGCAGCAGTGGCCGACCTGGCCCAAATGCCAGCCAAGCCCGCTAGTGACACGCCTGGTCAGACAGCACCACTGGACACAAGTGACCAGGCCAAAGTGCCTGCCACTGCCGAACCAGTCAAAGAAAGCGAAAAACAAATCGTTATCGAGCAAAAAGAAGATAAATTACTTGATACTGCCATTGGTGCAAGCGACCAAATACAGAATACTTTTGACCCATTTGAGCGCGAAATGGCGCTGGCACTTGTGGCCATGAGAGAAGGACGCAAAGACGAAGCGCAAAAATTGTTGCAAGCTATAGTCCAGTCCGAACCTCTCAATGCCGATGCCCACTACTGGCTGTCTCTATGCCTGGTAGCTCAAGGTCAAACTGGTGAAGCCAAAAAAGAGAAAGAACTGGCCAGATCTCTGGCTAAAATTTCGGGACGAAGCAAACAAGTCAAAAATTATGTACTTGCATCCAGCAATAATGGCAGCCAAACTTCGGCTCCTGTAGACCCTAAAGAACTCACCAATGGAGTTCCTACAGTGCTTGTATTCCAGGCCGGCTGGTGCGCTGAGTGCCAGGGATTGGATACGCTCATTAAGCAGGCCCAGAATAACAGGGGCAATGGTGTCAGATTTCTCAGTTTTTATGTTGACAACAAAGACAATAATGGAATAGTAAAATTATTCAATATCGGACCGATACCTACTTTTGTATTTCTCAGGGGCGACGGCACCACAAGCTCTACTATTATCGGTAGAGAGACTCTGCCCACTATTCAGCGTGAACTACAAGTCATAACCTCCAGGACAAAAAACTAAGATGCTCCAGCTTTTGCCCGGTATTCACAGATTCAAGACAGAAATACACGAAAGCAACGAAGAATTCTTCCAGCATCTGGCTAAGGGGCAAAACCCCGAAACCATGTTTATTACCTGCTCTGACTCACGTGTAGTGCCCAATTTAATCACTCAGACAGACCCTGGTGAGCTTTTTGTCCTGCGCAATGCCGGCAATATAGTGCCTGCCCACGGCAGTGTGATAGGTGGTGAAGAAGCCGCAATCGAATACGCAGTGCTCGCTTTAGGCATCAAAAACATAGTAGTTTGTGGTCACTCGCAGTGTGGCGCTGTCCGGGGCATACTTAATCCAGAAAAAGTGGAGAACATGCCAGGCGTGGCAAAATGGCTTGAGCACTCAGCCAAAACCAGAGAAATAGTTAAAGCCAATTACAGCAATATGAACGATGAATGTCAGTACAACATCGCCATCCAGGAGAATGTCCTGGTGCAAATGGAAAACATCAAAACCCATCCAGCAATCTCGCGCCTCCTCTGGAAGCGTGAGGTCCATCTCTTTGGCTGGGTCTATGAAATGGAAACAGGTGAAGTCTTTATTTACGATCAAATTGATGAGACTTTTCAGCCAATTGCCTACAACGACGGCGAATTCCATATGGTGGACTATCGCAGCATGCCTCGCTAACAATAACCAATTTGACAATATTGACTGTTAACGGTTTACAATCATGACAGCCCCATAAATGTCTTAGAATGGTAGCCCTATGAACTTCCACGAAGAAAATCAAGAATCTCACGGCAATACCTTTACTGGTCTTGATGCTATGGGGCAGACAATGCCCGCCAAAGCTTTGCCTAAAAGCACTGATAAAACCAGTATTTACCGCTCAATTAATACTTGGATCAGACCATTTACGCGCTTTCATAAAATACCGGTAGCTAGCCGTGTTTGGCTCTGGCTGGCGATTATGACTGTCTATTGCATCATAGTCGATATCATTACCGACAAAAACTTCCCCACTCACATCATGAAAGAAGCCGGGGCTGCCGCTTTTAGTAGTGCGGTGCTGGGCTTACTTTTGGTATTCAGGACCAATACAGCCTATGAGCGCTGGTGGGAAGGACGCAAACTCTGGGGTCAACTGGTTAACGACTCACGCAACCTCTGCCTTAAAGTGCGTTACCTCAAAGGCATACCAAACAACGAAAAAGTGAGACTGGGTGAACTAGTTATTACTTTTGCCTATTCGCTCAAACACCATTTGAGAGGTTCAAGACCAAGCCGTAAACTACCAGGCTTACATGATCTGCCAATAGACCATGCAGTCAATGTGCCAGTCTTTGTCTGCGGCAAAATCATGGACATAGTCTACGAATGGCAAAACACAGAGCGCATCGACGGCTTTGCCAGATTGCAGTTAGACCCTCATATGCGCGCCTTTATGGATATCTGCGGCGCTTGTGAGCGCATTAAAAACAGCCCACTGGCTCTCTCTTATCGTGCTTTTATGAGGCAGGGGATAACTCTTAACTTAATAGCTTTGCCCTGGTACGTTGTGCCTGAGCTAAAGTTACTCTGGAGTATGCCTCTGATTTTAATCGGCACATACTTTTTGATTGGTCTGGAGCTAATTGCCGAAGACATTGAGGAGCCTTTTGGCAAAGACGGAGACGACCTGCCACTGGACACCATATGCGGTACTATTCAAGCAACCGTCTCGGATATCTTACCGCTTAGAGAATCGCTAGAATACACCACCACACTCAAGGCTTTGAGAGTTGATCCACTTAAAGAACAAGTCTAGAATCTGGCTCAGCATTGTTACCATGCTGACAGCAATCAGTCCGGCACTGGCCCTCACCGATGCCGACCGAGAAGAAGTGATGACCAGCTGTCAGGACAAATTGCGCAGCACTTGGGGTCGACTACAATTCCCCAATAATATGTCATGCTCGGTGCAGTTCAAGCTTTTGCCCGATGGTGGCTACTCCAGTCCACAGGTTATTAGTACGTCGGGTAATAAGCTCATCGATGTCCAGGCACTCAATGCTGTGGATGCTGCCTGTCCCTTCCAAAAGTTTGTGGACGCTCCATTTGATGTGATTGCCAACTTTTATGTGGGCACAAAAAATGATGTCGTAGTCTCGACTCGTGGCGGACCGGCCTCATCTATGGCAGAGCGCAAAATTGCCATCCACAAGAAATACCACCAAAACTCAATAAACATCATGGTGGATCGCATCGTTAAAGCCGAAAAAGTCCTCGGTAAAGACAGTCCCAAACTCTGGGAGAGTATCAACTTTTTGGCCAACGAATATAAAATCGCCGGCGACTTTGACAAGAGTCAGGCAACTTATCAAAGAGCACTTACCA
The DNA here is from genome assembly GCA_016718315.1 of Candidatus Obscuribacter sp. Lineage (GTDB taxonomy): Bacteria > Cyanobacteriota > Vampirovibrionia > Obscuribacterales > Obscuribacteraceae > Obscuribacter. Next base: position 41,551 of record JADKDV010000010.1, read on the forward strand.
TCGCCCAAAAAGAAAGCCCCGAATCTCCTCACGCGGCCCGCACCATAGTTGGCATGGGTGAGTTAGCACTGGAGCGCGGCGATAGAGCCAAAGCCGAAGAATACTTCAAACAGGTAATCGACATGCAAAAGCTACCGCCAGGCAGTGAGCTAACCGATGCCCTGAAAAACACAGCAAAATTACTCTATAAAGACGGCAAGACTAAAGAAGCCGACGAAATTTACGCCCGCATCCGCACCATCGGCACAAACTCTAAATAGTCGACGACTGCACAAGCTCACGCTCTAGCCTGGCTCTAATATCACCGTCATCTGCGGCACTAACTGGCTTATTGAGCCAGCCAAAGAAGACCAGGGCGGAGCCCAGTGCCACTAGCTGAGCGGCAATATACCCAGGCACATCCGCTGGTGCAATACCAGTCAATGTGGCTGTGAACATGCGCGAGATAGTGACTGCGGGATTGGCAAAACAAGTCGAAGAAGTGAAATAAATAGCTCCGAGCACATAGCCAGCCACTGCAAAGGGCGCAAAATCTGGCCGACCTTTGCCAGCACCAAATATCACACCAAGCAGTCCAAAAGTAGCGATAAACTCACCCAGATATTGACCGGGAGCGTGACGAGCGGTATCGGATATGGTGGCAAAGGGCAAGTCAAACATGAGGTTGGAGAGCATCACTCCAGCACAGGCTCCCAGTATCTGAGCGGCGATATATGGCATTACCCATGACCACTTAAACTCGCGGCGGATAGCCAGCGCCAGGGTCACCACTGGATTGAAGTGACTGGAGATATGAGAAAGAGACAGTATTAAAGCCAGAAGAGTAGCACCTGTAGCCACTGCCACAGAAAGTACTGCCAGGGCCAGATTACCCTGATCAAGCTGATGGGCCAGAATACCGGTACCAACCACCGCTATCAATAAAAATGCTGTGCCAGTAAATTCGGCAACTAAAGGACGGGCTATTTGCATACTCACCTCCGCATAAAGTTTAGCATCTGATAATAAAATCCCGTGTACTTGAGCCCTGTTTTTGTTGGCATAATGATGGCGAGGTGACTTATGGTAGCCAAGAGTAAAACAAACAGCCAGTACTGGCTCTTCAAATCAGAAGAGTCTGTTTTTAGTATCAGTGACCTGGCTAATGCCAAAAACAAGACGACGCACTGGGATGGCGTGCGCAACTATCAGGCGCGCAACTTTTTGAGGGACTCAATTAAAGTCGGGGACCTGGTATTTTTTTATCACAGCAACTCCGAGCCCTCGGCCATAGCAGGTATAGCCCAGGTAGTAAAAGAAGGCTATCCGGATCACACTGCTTTTGATCCTGATGATGATCACTATGATGCCAAAAGCAAAAAGTCAGAACCAACCTGGTACATGGTGGATATAAAGCACGTCGAAACATTTAAGCATCCTCTCGATCTGGAAACTCTCAAACAGGAGCCTGGCCTCGAAAAAATGGCTCTCTTGCAAAAAGGAAGCCGACTATCAATCCAACCTGTGACCGCCGAAGAATGGCAAATTGTGTTAAAGAGCCAGGAAAAATTGCTCAAGAAAAAGCGTTGATAACACTACAAACGCTTTTTATCGAAAAAAGTTCAAATTAAAATGCCAGAACAAAATGCTCCAATCAATGCTGCTTTAGTTGGCTTTGGCACTGGCGGTAAGCTATTTCATGCGCCAATTATTAGCTGTGCCCAAAATATCAATTTGACAGCTATTGTCACCGGTAACCCTGCCCGCCAGAGTCAAGCACAAAAATATCAAGAGGCGGTTATTTATGAGAGCTTGGATAAGCTCCTGGCTGAGCGGTCAGATATTGACCTAATTGTTTTGACCACGCCCAATAGTACCCACCACAAACTAGCTATCCAGGCTCTCCAAGCCGGTATCAATGTAGTTGTGGACAAACCATTTGCAGTAACTACGCTTGAAGCAGATGAGATGCTCAAAGTGGCCAGTGAACAAAACAAAATCATCTGCCCCTACCAAAATAGACGCTTTGACAGTGATTTTTTGACCCTCAAAAAAGTCATCAAAGAGGGCGCTGTAGGCAAAATAATGCGCCTTGAATCCCGCATCGAGCGTTATCGCCGCTTGCCCAAAGCAGGCGGATGGAGAGAGACTACTAGCGCTCAAGATGGTGGCGGCGTGCTCTATGATCTGGGCAGCCATTTAATTGATCAGGTCGTGCATCTCTTTGGCGCACCTCAAAGATTATCCTATGCCAGACTGGAGCAAATGCGCGGGCTTGGCACCAGTGATGATGCCACACTCATACTTGACTATAATGACTTTTGTGTCCATATCCACGCCTCGATGATTTGTGCCAGTGGCGGACCGAGATTTAGATTACTCGGGCTCGATGGCGCTTATCTCAAAGAGCTGGGCGACATCCAGGAGGACCAGTTGCGCGCAGGCTTAAGCCCGACGAGCGCTGACTTTGGCAAAGAACCCGAGTGCAGCTATGGCAAACTCTTTAGACAGGACAGCAGTGAAGCCGTTATCAGTGAGCAAGGCAATTGGCTTGCGTATTACCAGCAAATCGCTCAAGCAATCAAAGGTGAGGCACCGCCACCAGTATCAAAATCAGAAATTTTGACGACTATAAAAATAATCGAGCAGGCGCTCGCCATGCAGCATTGATTTAGCAATTGATGTAGCAATTAACGACCAACCATCCGAGCTAAAAGTTCGGCATATTTTTTTTGCACATTAACCAGTCTGGGGTCAGTGGCATCCAGGCTCTTTTGTTGCACAGCTATCGCTTCTTTATAGCAATCGAGAGCTTGCTTACCACGGCCAGTGTAGGCATACAGAGTACCGAGACATTGCAAACTATCGGCAATGAGAGGACTGGAATCCTTAAGTTTGTTGCGCCTGGCCGATAGAGCCATCTGGTACATTTCCTCAGCCTTTTGCAAATTGCCACTAGCCTGATAAGCCTGACCAAGATTGTTTTGCGCTGTGGCAGCTTCGATACTATCTGCACCTTTTTTAGCTGTGATCATAGCCAGAGCTTCGGTCAGTTGACTGAGCGCTTCTTTAGTCTTGCCTCTGGCCATGTTAAGCTCAGCTTGACCGCTTATAACGTCAGCTATGAGCAGGTCACCTTTACTGAGCTTTTCGCTGCGTATTTTATAAGCATCATCAAGCACCTTTTGAGCACCATCAAACTCTTTGATACGCGCTCTGGCTCTACCTAGAGGTACTTCTATCTCGGCTAGAGTAAGTGAGCCCGGGCTTGACGTTTGCACCATTGACAGTGCTCTTTCCAGTACTGATTCGGCATCGTCATAATCGCCCTGAGCATAAAAAATCAAACCAAGCAGATATCTGGTGCGCAAACTTTTGGGCAGTTGATGATCTTCTTCTACTTTTTGAGCCTGACGCACAAATTTTTTGGCGGCCACAAAATTACCGAGATCATAGGCTTCGGTGGCTTGCTTTTGCAATTGGGCAATTTCGGCTGAGTATTTGCCATTGCCACCATAATAAAAGATGGCAAATACACCAATAAGTAAGAGCATTACCACTGGCACAAGTATTACCAGTTTGCGCTTTTCTGCCATTATAAGCCTGCCGCTACCGGTAGTGGCTTGACCCGGGCTGCTTTTGGCTTTTTGCACAGTATCAGCACTGACAAATGTTTTATTGCTAGCAGCTGTACTCAGCTCATCTTGCCTGTCTTGCTCAATATGTGCCAGATTTTCTTCGGACTTTTTAACAGTCAAAATCGAGTCCAATAGCTCAGCATCACTTTTAACTGTCTTTTTGACTTCTTCAATTTCGGGAGCTAGAGACTGTCCATCCAAAAGCACATGAGCTTCTTCTGATACTGTATCGACTAGCTGCAGATTGACTGGCTCGGAGTCCGGCTCCACAGCCTTGAGATTAATAGCGCTGGCACTGGCTGTGCGCACAGCGGCTTCGCTTATGGCATTGAGATTGACGCGGCTAAAAGTACCGGTACGACCATCTGGCTCCAGCACATCTAGAGCAGCGCGCATCTCCTGGAAGGTCTGATATCTGTCCTCAGGCGCTTTAGCCATGGCCTTAAAAACAATCGACTCAAGCTCCGCCGGCAAATCCAGCTCCGGACAGACTGTGGCAAAACTAGCGGGAGTCTCATTAACATGCTTGTAGAGACACTCTATAAGATCACTGCCACGAATGGGCAAATCACCTGTTAATGTCTGGTACATCACACAGCCAACAGCATAAATATCGGCACGTCCGTCCACATGCAAGGCGCGGCACTGCTCGGGACTCATATAATGCGGTGTGCCAAAAACTTCCCCTGTGCGCGTCAAATTGCCCATGGCGCTATCTGATGGGTTGAGCTGTTTAGCTATACCAAAATCGAGGATTTTGACAAAGTTCTGATCTTCGTCAAGGGTAACAAGCATGATATTGCTCGGCTTGAGGTCACGGTGCACCACTCCTTTGTCATGAGCGTGGGCCAAGCCTTGACAGACCTGCTTAAAAATATGAATAGCTTCAGAAGTGCCAAGTCTTTTGGCCTCAGCCAAAAGCTCCGAAAGTTCACGACCTTGCAGATAGTCCATAACCAGATACGGGTTGCCGTCATCGGTCACACCAAAGTCATAAACAGAAAGAATATTGGGATGGTTCAGGGCACTTGCCAACTCTGCTTCTTTTTGGAATCGTCTCAGCGCTGCCTTACCTGAAATTAGCTGCGGGTGCATCATTTTGACTGCCACCTGGCGTTTCATCAGCTGGTGCTTAGCCAGATAGACACGCCCCATGGCGCCATCGCCAATCACGCTTAAAATTTGATAGCGGCCGCCCAGCACCGTGCCAATCAGCGAGCCGTCAGCAACCGGCGTCAGGGCAGTGCCGTCATGGGGACAGACAGACTCGCCGCCCGCAAATTCGGCATTGCAGGTTAAACAAACTCTTTTGACTGAGCCTTCTGCTCCGTCTGCCGCCAAAATGGACCCCTTTAATCATCAGTATGATGATCACGATTATATCGTTCACAAGCCAGCAAATAAGCTATGACCATACAACTCATGGCTAATTATGACTTTTGTTGTTGTCAATTTTGCCAAGTGGAAAGCTCGTTGGCAGAATTTATGTAAAAGGGCATTATTTGGCAAAACTGAGCATCAGGTAAGCGCGCATTGACATCCACATTTGGCGTATGCTTCCCCAATCGCATATCTCTTATGGAGCAACAATGTCAAGCATCTATAGATCAATGATCATAGCTTTGATTGCATGTGTTTTCGGACTATCCGTCTCACAGGCTTTTGCAGCAGAAAAGAAAATGTTTGGTGGTGGTGAGTACGATCCCGCCCTTGAACAAATGACCGCCTATCCCTGTGACGAACCCTATCCGGACAAGAACGAACCGCTTGTAATCAAAGATATGTTTTCGTATCTACAACCATGGAATGGCTATTGCAATCCAGCCAGCATGCCGCCAGAAGATGCCAAAAGATTGCCCTGCCAGACATCCAACATCAAACCAACAATGAAGTACCACGGTGTCCAAATAGTTGGCAACAAGTGGATGCACAGAGCATGCGAAGAAGCCCTCAAATCAGTACAAATGGGCGGCGGACCTTTTGCCACAGTAATTGTGCAAATTGACGACGACACCAACAAAGTAATTCGTTACTGGGTCTCTCACAACCACGTAACCCTATGGAAAGATCCTACCGCTCACGGTGAGACTACCTGCATCAGACAAGCATGCAGAGAACTCAATGTATTTAACCTGGGCAAAATCGAAAAAGACAATCCAAACCTCAAATTGCCCCAGACTTGCAAAACATCGCACTGCGATCTTTACACAAGTGCTGAGCCATGCCCCATGTGCTACTCCGCTACCCGCTGGGCCAATATCAAAAACATCTATTTTGCTGCCACCGTATATGATGCAGCGACTCAAGGTGTGCGCTTTAACGATGAGCCTCAGTACGCTGAGCTTTCACTCAACTACGAAGACAGAGTCAAACTCGGTGTCAACTGCTTCCAGTGCACAACAGACAACTCACTGGATGCTTTTAACCACTACAAACGCGCTAGCACAATCAAGTACTAATCGGTACCTGATATGAGCAAAAAAGGGAGGCACCCGGTGCTTCTCTTTTTTTGTCTTTATTATTGAGGTGTGAATATTGGAAGACGTGGCATAGTACTAAAACTTGGACTAATAATAAAAATTGGACTAGTAATAAGGCCCCGTAAATTAATAGATTGGTTATAACTTAGATTTCTGGAGGTGCTGTGGATACAGCCAGCGACGAAAAAAACAAAAGCACTCCTATGGCGTCTTTGCACGACAATACAGTCTCGCCCAGGGACGACAGAAGAGACCGTGGGCGCATTTTGCACGAAGCCTTCCCCCACGCACTCCATGCTAAATGGGTCAAACCAGCCAACCGACCAAGTCCCGTAGACGTAATCGAACAAAGCCACGTGGGACGGCTGCCTGAGCTAGCCCCCTTGCGCTACGGACGCATGCTAGTCTCGCCTTTTACCTTTTATCGTGGCACAGCTGGCATCATGGCATTTGACCTCAACTCCATGGGCTCCACCAATGTCAGAGTACAGGCTTGCGGCGATAGCCATATGCTCAACTTTGGCGCCTTTGCCACGCCAGAGCGCAATATTATTTTTGACCTCAATGATTTTGATGAGACCCTGCCAGCCCCCTGGGAATGGGACGTCAAACGGCTGGCGGTGAGCTTTGTCCTGGCCTGCCGCGACAATGGTCTCAAAGAAAAATACGCCAGAAGCTCAGCTGAGGCTGTAGCTAAAGCCTACCGCAAAAAAATGACCGAATATTCGCGCAAGAGTATCCTCGATATATGGTATGACCGCATCGACTGGGAGCGTGTCATAGACAGGACCTCAGATCCCGAGCTGCAGCGCAAAATTAAAGCCCGCACCGAAAAAGCCTTAAAACGCACGATTCAGACACACTATTTTCCTAAGATGACCGAGGTGCAGGAAGGCAAGTTTATCTTTAAAGATAATCCGCCCTCCCTCTATCACCTTAAGGGTGCCGAGCAAGACAAATTTAGAGAAAATGCCCTGGAGGCATTTAGACTCTATAGAGGTACTCTGCAAGACGACAAACAACGTTTGTTTGACCGTTACAAACTCTCTGACGTGGCTATAAAAGTAGTAGGCGTTGGCTCAGTCGGCACCTATTGTGCTGTAGCGCTGATGCTGGCTCCTGATACAGAGCCCCTGATTTTGCAGTTAAAAGAAGCAAAAGCCTCGGTACTTGAGCCTTTTGCTGGACAGAGCGAATTTGTAAACCACGGACAAAGAGTTGTAGCCGGACAACGAATTATTCAATCGGCCTCGGATATATTCCTGGGCTGGACTGAGTTTAGTGACGGCCGCCATTTTTATATAAGACAGTTGCGTGACGCCAAAGTCAAACTCGAGCCCGCACTCTGGGACGGCGACCATATGCAAGAAATCGCCGAAATCATGGGTATCGTGCTGGCTCGAGCCCACGCCCGCTCTGGAGACGCGGCGGTGGTCAGCGGCTATCTTGGTGAAGAGTCCACATTTGATGAAGCAATTGGCTCTTTTGCTCTGGCTTATGCCGACCAGGCCGAAGCCGATTATGAAGAATTTGCACAGGCAATTCGCTCAGGCAGGTTACAAGCGGCTACAGATCTCGGACTTTAGAGTGTGCTATTGCTATCATAGCTAGCACTATGGAAACCCTAATTGAAAAGCCGAGAGTCGTGACTGTCGACAGTCCGGACAGAGAAAATATCCAGACCGGCATCGCCAAAGCGGCTGGTGCCCTAACTTTTATTGCTGGACTAAATGGTGGCTGGCTGGGACCTTTAATCCAGCCTATCGCCAAGAGTCAAAACCTGCCTTTAGACCAGGTGGGTCTAATCGTCAGCCTGCTTTGTGGTGGCTGTTTTGTCTCACAAGCACTGGGTCCCAAAATACTGGCACTGCTTGGTGGCAAAAGAGCGCTTATTACTGGTGCTAGCTTGCTTGCTACCGGCATGCTCGGGCTGGCTTTTGCCAAAGGTCTTATCCCTCTGTTATTTATGGCGTTTTTAGCCGGTCTTGGCACTGGTATCAACAGCATTGCCGGACACGTCTGTCTGCTGGCATTTTTTAGAGAAAAAGGAGCATCGGCTCTTTCTAAGCTAAATATTTCTTACGGTGTCGGCGCTCTCATTGCACCACAGATAGTGATGGCGCTAGCTGCCCTGACCTATCAATCCATCTTTATCATATCGGCGGCTCTGAGCCTGGCTGTGGCTGGTTTTCTTACAACTCTGCCCAAAATGGACAGAGAGATGCACATCAACAAAATAGAAGGTGCCACCACACCGGTCAAAGAAAGCTTTCTGTCATTTTTTACTCTGCCCATGGCACTGATGGCGGCCGTTACCTTCCTCTATGTTGGTACTGAGAGCTCAGCAGGCACCTGGCTCTTTACTTATATGCATGACGCCCGCAGTGCCTCAGATAAGCTGGCATCACTGGCGGTGACATCACTATTTATGGGATTGACTCTGGGACGACTTATCGCCATCAAAGCAACAGTCAAATTTAAACCGTCAAAAGTAACTCTAGTAGCCATGTCGCTTGTGGTATTAGCTTTTGTCGGTCTGGATTTGCTCAGCGCCACCGAGCATCTCGCATTACTTTTAGCTCTCGCTATTGGTGTTGGACTCGGTCCAATCTATCCCAGTATGGTGGCGCAGACAGCTCACCTGGTTAAGGACAGACCGGAGCGAGCGGCCTCAGTTACAGCCCTGGCTATATCCAGTGGCGCCGTTGGAGGCATCCTCATGCCTGGCATCACTGGACAGGTCCTGGCTCGTATCGGCGTGGAGCAATCCATGGTCTTTATCACTGCATTATCACTAATTATGCTTGTGACATTCAGCCTGGCACTTTTATCAATAAAATCACAAGCCAAATAATGGCAATAGAGGCAAATTGAAGACATATACAGCCGCCCCAGTGGCCGGTGCTAAAAACTTCCGCACCACTCTTGGTGAGGGAGCGCTCTGGGAAAGCGAGTCAGAGCTATTGTATTTTGTCGACATAGACGGTCAGGCGGTGCACTCTTACGACCCCGAGTCGGGCAAACACCACTACAAAAAAACCGGCAACAAAGTAAGCACTGTGGTCAAAAGAGCCGGTCACAAACAAATCCTCATAGCAGTAGGACACGATCTGGAATTAATCGCTCAGGATTTGCAGTGGGAAGCACAAAGAGATTTTGCCCTTTTAGCCAAAGTACCACTGGACAAATCGATGCGCTTTAACGATGGCAAATGCGATGCTAAAGGTCGCTTCTGGTGCGGCACGATGGCGCTGGCCGAAACAGAAGGGGCGGGCGAACTGTATAAGATGGAAACCGACCATACAGTAAGCAAACAGCTATCAGATGTCACCATATCCAATGGCATCTGCTGGAGCTTTGACAATAAGACCATGTATTACATAGACACACCAAAAGGCACTGTCGATGCCTTTGACTATGACCTCGATTTGGGCACTATCTCTAACCGCCGTGTTGTGGTTAATAACCAATGGGGCGGACAATTTGATGGCATGACTATAGACAGTCAGGGCAATCTCTACATCGCCCTCTGGGGCGGCAGCAAAGTCATTGCTATCAATCCCAATAATGATAAAGACAAACAGTTAATTGCCACAATAGAATTACCGGAAGTCTTGAACGTTACTAGTTGTGCTTTTGGCGGTAATGATTTGAAGACTCTATTTATCACCACGGCAACCAATCAGACAGATTTAAAGGACTATCCAAACGCCGGACTCTTGCATCAAGTGTCGCTCAACATACCGGGTTTGGCAGCTCATCAATACCGCGGCTAAATCATAATCCCTAAAAATTATTCTAATCATGGCGTTAGCTTGCTCTTGCCTATTAAACTTATCTGCACTACTGGATGGATAACTACGGCAGGCAAGATGAACAAAAAAGTAAGTAAGCTAAAGACAAAAGCACTCACAACCAGCGCTCTGACATTACTGAGCTTATCCAGTAGCAGTGCTGCTTTTGCCCAGGATGCCGGCAATCCGGTCTACAACCTCAATGGTCCAATACCCACTGCCAATGCCCGTATGATTGTCACCACCACAATGAATGTAGACGGCTATCGCATAGTCGATTACAAAGGTGTCGTCAGAGGCATGATCGTGCGCCAGCCGACAATCATGCAGGGTTTTAAAGCCAGCTTTAAAAGCATCGTCGGCGGTACCATGGGTAGCTATAGCGAGATGTGTGAACAAGCTCGCAATCAGGCATACGAATCAATGGTGGCCAAAGCAGGCGCACTGGGAGCCAATGCCATCGTCGGTATGCGTTATGACAGCACTGCTTTTAACGCCTCTGCCACCGACATGGGTTGCGAGATTGTGGCTTACGGCACAGCCGTGACCATCGAGCCTATTAAGTAATAGTCTCAGTTTTAGCCTGGCGCGTCATCTAAGCCTCCTGTTAGCGGTATAATCTCCGCCTGCTGGAGGTATCAACAAAGCATGATTACAGTAACTGAAGTTTCTAAAGGATTCGGGTCCAGGACACTCTTCGACAACGTCTCGGTCAAATTTACTCCTGGCAACCGATATGGTTTGACAGGTCCTAATGGCTCCGGCAAGTCCACATTTATGAAAATCCTTACTGGCGAAAGTGAAGCCAGTAATGCTGGCATTATCTCCAGACCCAACAAAGTCGGCGTGCTTAAGCAAAACCAATTTGCCTATGACAACGAGCGCATTATCGATACAGTAATCATGGGCAATGAAGCCCTCTGGCAAGCTTTTCAAGAGCGCGACGCCATCTGCGCCAAAGAAAACCTCACCGAAGACGAAATGAACAGACTCGGTGAGTTAGAAGTAATCATCGCTGACGAAAACGGTTATGCAGCCGAAATTGAGGCAGCAGAAATTTTGCGTGGTATCGGCATCGGCGATGACGAACACGAAAACCTGATGAAAACTCTACCTACTGACTATAAGTTTAGAGTTCTACTGGCTCAAGCACTTTATGGCGAGCCCCAGGCGCTCCTTCTGGACGAACCTACAAACCACCTTGACCTTGAGTCAATTTTTTGGCTGGAAGAGTTTCTCTCCAACTATGACGGTACTTTGATTGTCATCTCTCACGACCGCCACTTCTTAAACTCTGTCTGCACCCATATTGCCGACATCGACTACGACACAATCATCATCTACAACGGTGGCTATGATGATATGGTCTCGCAAAAAATCCAAGCCAGACAAACAATTGAATCAGCCAACAAAGACAAAGCTAAAAAAATAGCCCAGTTGCAAGAGTTTGTCGCCAAGTTTGCCGCCGGTCAGCGCTCATCCCAGGTGCAATCACGCCGTAAAGAAATGGATAGACTGGCGCCTCAAGAGCTAAAACGCTCCAATATCCAGCGCCCCTTTATCCGCTTTGAGCAAGAAAAACCATCAGGCAGAGAAGTGCTCATCACCCGTGGATTGACCAAAGGTTTTGACGGAAACACACTCTTTAGCAATGTCGACATGGAAATCATGCGCGGTGACAGAGTAGCCATAATCGGCGCCAACGGTGTTGGTAAAACCACACTCTTGCGCTGCTTAATCAACGAAATCGAACCAGATGAAGGCTCCATCAAATGGACTGACAATGCCACCTGGAGTTATTATCCGCAGGATTATCACGACGAAATCAAACCTGGCTCTACAGCACTTGATTGGCTGATGCAGTTTATGGTCGACGAAGGCCAGCAATATGTACGCAGTGTGCTAGGTCGCATGCTCTTTAGTGGAGACGACAGTTTAAAAGCCACCGAAGCACTCTCTGGAGGCGAAGCCGCCAGATTGCTTATGGCGCGCATGATGATGCTTAAAAACCCGGTACTGGTCTTTGACGAGCCCACAAACCACCTGGATCTTGAAGCAGTTTCGGCCCTGGGCGAGGGACTGGCACAATTTCCGGGTACTGTCTTTGTAGTGACCCATGATAGAGATCTTGTATCTACAGTAGCGACTCGCATCCTCTCCTTCACACCCAATGGTCTGATAAATTTTGCTGGTACTTATGATGAGTATCTCCAGGACTATCCGATGAAAGAGCTTGCTCGCCGCCGCTAACAGGCAAAGATAATCAATATGACCACACCGGAATCCGCACCGATAATTACGCCTGAAGAAGCTCTCAAGCTCGCCCTGGAAGCCCTTGATGCGCCTTTGACGGATATTGCCGAGAAAAACTTCAAGACCATAGTGATGGCCATAGAAGCCAGACATGGTCTTAATCAAAAAGAAGTAGCCGGAGAACTCCAGCGCATCTCCAAAGAGATAGAAGCGCTCGGTCGCCTGGAAGCGGCCATGGAGTTTAAACAGCGCTCCACCGAAATGATGCTCAAACTCGGTATGGAGCGCCGCCGCCGCGATAGACCAGAGGCCACCAGCACCAATTTGCCTGTAACCGCGCCCTCTCTTACGCTCACCAAGCGACCGGCTCCTATAAGCCCAATGAATGCCACAAGCCCCACCAGCGCCCAGAGTGCTTTTGTGCCCACAAGACAAAATGCCTCTGCCACTGCTAACAACTTGCAGTCAATGAGGGCTCCGGGTGAGGTACCAAACTTTGACCGCCTGGTATATTTTGTCCACACCACATCTAGCTTTGAAGCCGACCTCAACTTTTACGCCAAAGTAGCTGGGGCAAAAGTAGAATGGGCTCATGATAGTGGCGGCAAAAAATGTCGCGCTCTAAAAATGAACAAAGAGCCTGTCATACTGCTAATCGAAAGCGACACTCTGCCGCGAGTATTGCCAGTGTATGCAGTCAATGACCTGGAGCGCGCCACTGTTCAACTTATTGAACATGGCTATAGCGAAAAAGAAAAATTGATGACACCGCGCGGCATGGCAACAATATTTAGACCGGCAACTGGTATGACCATTGGTATCATTCGCTAACAGGTGAAATAACGTGCAAGAGTCCAGTTTATTTAGAGCTTTTGCCAGAGACGGAAAAATCGCCAGACAGACTCTCATGGACGCCTTTAGCGAGAGCGGCATCATTGAGGGTGACAAAAGACTGGGCAAACTATTTAGCGCTCTAAAAAGCGGTCCGGCCGAACTATCTCAGAGTGATTTCCAGTCCATAGTTGACCATTCGCCCGCTCTGGTAGAGCAAGTCTTAACCGGTCAATTAGCCATTCCCCAATTTAAAGAATTTACCGAAGAGTTGACTGCAATATTTCATCAGCTCGAAAACAATCACGAAGGCAAACTAGCCAACTATATCCCGCAATTAGAAAGAGTCGATCCCGAAAAGCTCGGTATCTCGCTTTGTACTGTGGACGGACAGCGTTTTAATATCGGAGACTTTGACGACAATTTTTGTGTGCAGTCCTGCTCCAAACCGATTACATATTGTCTCGCTCTGGAAGAACAGGGCGAAGAAGTAGTCCATCAATACGTAGGCGCTGAGCCAAGCGGCAAGACTTTTAATGAGCTAGCTCTCAATGCCAAAAGTCAGCCACACAATCCTATGATTAATGCTGGTGCCATCATGTGTGGTGCGCTAATTAAACAGGGCAAAGATGCCTCAGATAGATTTGATCATGTTATGCGTCTGTGGCGCGACTGTGCTGGCAACGAAAAAGTCGGTTTTGACAATGCTGTCTATTTATCCGAAAGACAGACAGCCGACCGCAACTTTGCCCTGGGCTATTTTATGCGCGAAAAGAAAAGCTTCCCACCAGGTGTGGACTTGCTCGATGCTCTTGAGTTTTACTTCCAGTGCTGTTCCATAGAAATCACCACCAAAGGTATGGCAGCAGTGGCAGCCACACTGGCTAATGGCGGCAACTGCCCACTTACTGGCAGTCAGGTTTTTAGACCAGACCATGTCAAAAACTGTCTCAGCCTCATGTCTAGCTGTGGCATGTATGACTTTAGTGGTGAATTTGCCTTTAGAGTGGGCATCCCCGCTAAAAGCGGTGTATCCGGCGCAATTATGCTGGTGGTGCCAAACGTCGCCGGGCTCGCCATCTGGTCACCGCGGCTCGATGAGCTAGGTAACAGTGTGCGCGGCGTGGAGTTTTGCAGACAGCTCGTTAAACGCTTTAAGTTTCACACTTTTGACTCAATGCTGGGACTGGTGGATGACCGCCTTGACCCCAGGCGCAATATCTATGAGTCGCGCATGAGCGCTATTGTGGCTTTTTGCTGGGCTTCAGCAGAGGGCGATGTGGCCGAGATGCGCAGACTGGTGGCCCGTGGTCTCAATCCATCGGCATCTGACTATGATGGACGCACAGCCCTGCATCTGGCAGCTAGCGAGGGCAAGCTGGCATCGCTGCGTTACTTGCTTGAGCTGGGTGTGGCAGTTAGCCCACTAGACCGCTGGGAGCATACGCCACTTGACGATGCTATAAGACAAAAACATGAGGCACTGGGCAGTATGCTGAGAGAGCATGGTGGACAGCGCCGGGATGAGATAACATCAGATAAGCTAGATAAAGCAGATCAGACAAAATCGGCAACTCAAGATGGACGATGAAAAACTAAAACTCATCTTTATAGTTATTATGTTCCTGATTGGCGTGGTCTTTTTAGGACTAGCCGTGTGGCTGCAAAACGTGGCTAGCGATGGGCACGACCCCACCGCCATGATTGCCAGCTATCTACTTTTGGGAGTAGGAGCACTGATCTTTATATTTGGTATTGTCATTTATTTCATCAGGCACGATTTAGAAGTGTAATTTTTAAATTTGCATTGAACTTTTTGTCGGCAGATGTCGTCTAAGGGTTATTACTTGTTATTTGCTTGGGAGCATAAGATGCAAAATCTCAAACGGCAGTGCTGCTTTACCCTTGCTCTTACACTCCTGCTTGGAGCCCCTCTAGCTCAAGCAGCCAATCTAGCTAAAGACAAAGGTCGAGTCAGCGCCCAGACCAAGTCAGAGCCCGATAGCGAGGAAGCAAAAGTACTGCATTTACTGGGCAGGGCCACCTTTGGTCCACGCCCGGGAGAAATAGAGAGAGTCGAGCGTCAGGGACTAGAAAATTATCTAAATGAGCAGCTCCATCCTGAGTCTATTGCTTTACCAGATAGTGTCCGCCAGGTCGAAAATTTGGACGCTATCAAGCTCAGTCCTTCCAGTCTCTTTATCAGTTATGGCAAGCCCGCCATTGCTATGGCTGCCAAAAACGACAATAACAACACCAAAGTAGACAAAGAAAAACTCAAAGTACTATTTAAGGAGAGCTACGGCAAAATCCACGATGAGACTGTACAGGCCAGGCTGGTGCGCTCTGCTTACAGCCCCAGAGAGCTAGAAGAAGTAATGGTTGACTTCTGGTACAACCATTTCAATGTCAGCATGTCTAAAGGTCTTGATCATGTCTGGATTGGCTCCTATGAGCAAGCGGCCATACGCCCTTATGCTATGGGTAAGTTTAAGGACCTGGTCCACGCCACATCTCACCATGCAGCTATGCTCTTTTATCTAGACAACTGGCAAAACACAGCCGCTCGAGCGGCAGACCCCAATGCCGTTAATTTACCGAGGAAGAAAAACAACTTCCAGGGCATCAACGAAAACTTTGCCCGTGAGCTAATGGAGCTACACACACTGGGAGTAGATGGTGGCTACAGCCAAAAGGACGTCACTGAGCTAGCCCGCGTACTGACAGGACTGGGCTTACAAAAGGGCTCTGGTGGTGGACCACTGCGCCCCAATATGGAGCAACTGCGCGCTCAAAGACAGGCTTTGCGGGCTCAAAGAGGAGCGGCACTCAACCCCGGTCAAAGACGCAACCAGGTAGTGCAGGAGTACGCTCCTGCCTTTAGCGGTGGTATCAATCTCACCGAAGCCAATACAAGACTGGGCTATTACTTTGACGAGAGTCGCCACGACCAGGGTGACAAAATAGTCCTGGGACAAAAAATCAGTCGTGCCGGCAAGTCTTCTGGTGAGCAAGAGATAGATCAAGTAATCGACTTGCTCTGCCGCCATCCCAGTACTGCCAAACACATAAGCTACCAGTTAGCGCAGTATTTTGTTGCCGATGCACCGCCTCAAACACTTGTGGACAAGCTCACCAAACGCTATCAAGAGACTGATGGTGACATCAGAGCGATGCTAGATACTCTCTTTCATTCCAGCGAATTCTGGGACCCAAAATACCGCGGCGCCAAATTCAAATCGCCTTACCGTTATGTCGTCTCCAGCATCCGTGCCACAGATAGCCAAATAGACAATGTAAAACCACTTCTAGGCTTCCTCAAACAAACAGGCATGCCCCTTTATCAGTGCCTCACACCAGACGGCTACAAAAACACAAAAACGGCCTGGCTCAATCCAGACAACCTCATTAATCGTCTTAATTTTGCCACCGCTATTGGTACCGGACGCTTCCCTGGTCTTGTGACTAATATCCAGGACCCAGCAGCTATAGCCGATGCCTGTACCACAGATCTTTCACCTAAGACAATTCAAGCCATCAAAGACGCACCAGACAAACTCAAAGCCCCTCTGGTTTTGGGTAGCCCCGAATTCATGCTCTACTAGGAGACAATATGGATAGAAGAGAGTTTTTAAAAGCATTTGGTGGTGCGGCCCTGGCAGGACTGGCACCGGCTTGCCTGGCACAGCTTTTGCCATCGTCGGCAGTGACAGCTTTTGCCCTGGATGGCAAGGTCAATACCACTAACAAAGTGGTCGTATTGTTTTTGCGCGGAGCTATCGATGGTCTCAGCGTTGTTGTACCTTATGGCGATCCGCGTTACTACCAGGTGCGCCCCAAAATAGCCATTGCCAAACCCGGTGAAGAGCTAGGCGCAATCAAACTGGATGGCACTTTTGGTTTGCATCCCAGCCTGGCACCACTAATGCCTCTATGGCAAAACAAAACTCTGTCCTTCCATCTCAATTGCGGCTCACCAGATCCCACACGCTCACATTTTGACGCCCAAGACTATATGGAGAGTGGAGTCCCCGGCACCAAAGTAGTGCCCTCTGGCTGGATGAATCGTCTACTCAGCCAATTGCCTAATAACGGCTCACCTGTGCGCGCTCTCAATGTCGGCACCACTACACCCCGCATCCTGCAAGGACCGATTGCCAGCGCCACCTATGCACCGTCGCCCAAGCGCAAACCATCCATGGTGGAGAGTCCATATATCGCCAGAGCCTTCGAAAAGATGTACGACGGACGCAAAGACGATCTTGGCAATGCTTTTGCTCAAGGTATGGAAGCAAGAGCAACCATCACCGAAAAGCTCTCAGATCAAGGCACTCCTGAGCAAATGCAACAAATGACAGCAGCCGACCAGGGGGCAATTCAAGCCACCAAATTTACTGGTTTTGGCAGACAGCTGGGCAAATTAATTCGCGAAGAACCAAAGGTACAGGTAGCTTTTGTCGACCTTGGTGGCTTTGATACCCATGTCAATCAAGGCAATGGCAAAGGTCAACTGGCTAACCATCTCAATGTACTGGGCACTGGTCTCTCCGAATTAGCGACAGCCCTTGGTCCGACCTACCAAAATACCCTTGTACTGGTCATGTCCGAATTTGGCCGCACTGTCAAAGAAAACGGAAACGCCGGCACAGATCATGGTCACGGCAACTTTATCTGGATGATGGGAGGGGCTGTGGCTGGTGGCAAACTGCACGGCAACTGGGATGGCATCGGTCAAAACAGCTTATATGAGGGTCGTGATTTGCCTGTACTGACAGACTTCCGCAGCGTAGTCGGTCCCATGGTGGCAGAGCACATGGGCTTGTCCAAAGTACAACTAGCTAACATCTTCCCCGACTACAAGCTCAATTACAGCACCGGCACAAGTCTCCTTAAGAGTTAGCGGCAACTATTTAAAAAGTCGCCTCTCAAAAGAGTTAAAATGGGCGCATGTCTAGCCCCAGTCCCAATAGCTCCAATACCAGTAGCTCCAATACCAATAGCTCCAATCAGCCCAAAGCGCCAGGTGCCTTAGCCAACCGCACCGTCGCCATAATTGGTGGTGGTCCAGCAGGTTTAATGGCGGCAGAAGTGCTAGTCAATGCAGGGTTAAAGGTCGATGTCTATGAATCCATGCCAACACTTGGTCGCAAATTTTTGCGCGCCGGTCTCGGTGGTCTAAACATCACGCACAGCGAGCCATACAAAGATTTTTGCACTCGCTATGGCGAGAACCAGAGCGCAATGCAAGCCTTTATTGATCATTTCACTCCAACCGAGTTGAGGCAGTGGGTGCACGCACTAGGCATTGAGACTTTTGTGGGTTCATCTGGTCGTGTCTTTCCAAAGGAGATGAAAGCCGCTCCGCTACTGCGCACATGGGTGCACAGACTAAAAAAAGCTGGGGTCAACTTTTATCACAACCACCTCTGGACTGGATATGCGGATGATAACAGCCTCAAGCTCGATGCCCCCGGGGGAGCAATCACGATTAAACCTGATGCCGTGGTACTGGCTCTTGGTGGTGCCAGCTGGCCGCAACTAGGCTCGACTGGTACATGGACACCCTGGTTACAAGAGCAGGGCATCAAAATTGCACCGTGGCAGCCAGCAAACTGTGGTTTTGATGTGGAATGGAGTGACCTCCTCAAACAAAAATTCGACCATACACCGCTCAAGTCAGTGGCAATCACTTTTAAAGATACTAATGGCAAGACAGAGACCAGGCAAGGAGAGTTGCTTATCTGCGACTACGGCGTCGAGGGCAGTCTCATTTATGCATTCTCAAAGGGTCTACGTCAGACGATAAGTCTCCATGGTCAGGCGACATTTACACTGGATCTCTTGCCAGGACGCACAGCGGACAAAGTCTTGTCCGATTTATCGCGCCCGCGCAAATCTCGCACGATGACGCGGCATCTGCAATCTTGCCTGGGAGACAACGCCCTCAAGCGCAACTTGCTATACGAAGTCTTAAGCCGGCAGCAAATGGAAGACGCCCGCACTCTCACTAAATTTATCAAAGCACTGCCGATAACAGTCAAAGCCACTCGACCAATTGCCGAAGCAATCAGCACCGCTGGCGGTGTGTGCTTTGATGCACTGGACCAAAATCTAATGCTCAAAGTGTTACCAGGCACTTTTGTAGCAGGCGAAATGATCGATTGGGAAGCGCCAACCGGGGGCTATTTACTGACAGGCTGCTTTGCCACGGGCAAACAAGCCGGACAGGGTGTAATTAATTGGTTACTGTGCTCTGAGAAAAACCATTGATATTTCTCAGATGATGCAGCCTTTTGATTGATAGCCCTCCTGCTCACAGAGAAATTGATTGTCACTATCGCTATCCTAGCTGACACAACCAGCCCCAAATGGGGTATTTTAGATTTATCTCTTACTATTCATCTAAATTGAACGGACCGCAGTGCCAGAAAACTGGGAACTACTCAAAATATTTGCAGAAAACGCGCTGGTTAACAACGACCTCAAAAGCGCGGAAGAATATCTATGGCAATCAATAGAGAAAGCCACAGAGACAAAGTCTCTAATCAAGGTCACGCTCTGCATGGAGACACTAGCCGATCTCTATTACAGGACACGCAGATTTAGTGAGGCAGAGGCCGTTTATAACGATTGTGTCGAAAAACAAATCGAAGCCCTCGGTCTCGACCACCCCGAAATAGCAATTACCTTAAACAAGCTGGCTAATTGCCAGAGCTTTCAAAACAAATTGCCACAGGCAGAAGACAGCTTAAAACAAGCGCTTCTGATAAATCTCATTGTCTTTGGGCAGTCTAATCCACAGACCATAACAACCATCAAAAATCTGAGCAGTATTTATAGCAGGCAAGGTAAAGTCTTTAATCTCAATGAAGTATCAAACTGGAGCAACCTGCCCCAGCACAGCGAGCCAAAAGAACAGTCCATTTGCAAAACCTGCCACAGACCATTTACAGGTCACCAGTGTGCTGCTTGTACACAACTCCGCATGGTGGCAATAAAAACTGAAGATCTCGAACGACTCAAAGTAGTTTGTGCCACTAGAGATATTCGCGCAGGCACCATAGTCTCGCTCGCCTACGTCCACCTGGATTTTAGAATGGCTTCTAAATTTGATGTCTTTTTTGAGACCAAGCATGTGCTGGGCAAAGTGACAACTGGACTGATTCCACAGGGTTATGCCTTGAGACTTTCTGATGTCGAGATGTAGTTACAACCAAACCGGATAGTCATCTTTATGGCGCTCGGTAATGTCGGGCTGAGCAAGTAACTTGTAGAGATTGCCTTGAGTTTTGGGTGCACCCAGCACAGAGTTTTTGACCCTACCTTTGATACCATGCTCAGGCTCATGCCTCAATATCTCGATTATGTCTTCCATTATTTCCGGGCACCGCTCCATATAATTATGCAGCGTGTGATATGTGCGCTCCGCTCTCTGCTTACCGTACATACGATCACGCAATGTATAGACTGTCGGCTCCAGACAATCGACAAAGACAAGCTTGTCACTATCTATGGTGTCTTTGTCCCAGCCTGATAAGCCCAGACGATTGATGCGGTTGACTATCCGTGAGCGGTGCAAAAGATTGTCCTTTTGACTGTGATAAATGTGCACACGCCTGGCTAACCTTGGCACACTGGTCATGGGTCCTTTGTCATGATAGACATCAAAAGGCACATCAGATCCAGCCTGCACCACTTCATTAAAAGTCGGTCTGATATCACCCTCTTGAGCCCAGAGTTGGGCAAACTCTTGCAACAAAAATACACCCATTGAGCCAGCCGCTAGATTGACCCGAGACAAAAACTCAGCTCTTTCGCTATCGGTCAGATGAGTGGGATATTTATGCAAATCACGGGCAAAAGCCATGAGTTGATGAGCCGAGGCTGTGCACATCTCACGATCATAGTGATATTGCCAAAAATTGCCCGCAGATGGCCAGCTAAAAGTAAGCAGGTGACCAATAGTTGACTGGGGCGGGTCGATATAAAGACGGTGAAACAGTTCAACATTACCGATGAGCTTGTTAAACGAATGTGAATAGCCATGCAGGTAGACCATCAGCTCTTTGCCGTCCTTCATGCGCTCATAAAGGTCCTCTATTAAGCTCTGGTAGTCATCTTGCTCAGGCTTTTTGTGGATAGCGTAATCAAACTGACCGCTATCCAGTCCACTCATGGCACCCCAGGCAACCGGATGTGTCGCCTTGTCATGACCAAAAAACGGTCCAGCATGCTTGACTCGCATGAGCGACCCTTGAGCAATAAGTGGCCGGTTGGTCCAAAACAGATGGTTGAAGAAGGTTTTCATATGCAAAATTTAGCATAGTAACCTCAGGGAAATGGAGGTAAGGTTAATGGGCATAACTAAATGGGATCCCTGGCAAATTACTTACGGGGGCAAAATGAGCGACAGAATAGTAATAGTCGGCGGTGGCTTTGCAGGCGTCAAATGTGCCCGCACACTGCGCAAACTCTTACCAGACAACTGCGACATAGTCTTGTTTAACCGCGAAAACCACATGGTCTTCCATCCACTTCTGGCAGAAGTGGTGAGTGCTACTGTCCAGCCCAAAGACGTAGGCGCCCCCCTCAGACAACTGCTCAAAGGAGTGCAGTGTCGGACCGAGGACGTGACCAATATAGTGCCCGATTCCAAGCAAATATTTTACGAAGCCCACGATGGCCAGGTCAGACCCATGGACTTTAGCCATCTGGTTCTCACCTGTGGCAATACAGTCAATCTATCGCTTGTGCCCGGTATGGATGAACATGCCTTCCCCCTGAAGACAATAGGCGACGCTCTAGCGCTGCAAGCGCATGTAATGGAGCAACTAGAAAAAGCCGAAGTCTGCGAAAATCCCGAAAAGAAAAAATGGTATTTGACTTTTATTGTCGTTGGCGGCGGCTTTAGCGGTGTTGAAGTAGCTGGCGAAATCAATGACCTGGTGCGCAAAAGCCGCAAATACTTCCACCATATAAAAGAGGAAGACATAAAAGTCGTCATAGTGCACAGCAAAGACGCGCTGCTGCCAGAAGTAGGCGAGTCACTGAGACAGTTTGCCAGAGTGGAAATGGAAAAAGCGGGCGTCACAGTGATGTTAAAAGCCACTGCAGCAATGGCCACAAACGAAGGCTTGAGACTGAATGACGGCACTCTTATCCGTGGTGGCACAGTTGTTTGTACAATTGGCACCACGACTACTCCACTGATTGGCAAAATAAACTTGCCCAAGCAATACGGCAGACTAATTACAGAGCCGGATATGAGCCTGCCTGGCTTGCCATCAATCTGGGCACTGGGAGATTGTGCCGCAGTTGTAAACGCCCAGGACGGCAAGTTTTGTCCACCGGTGGCACAGTTTGCTGAGCGTCAGGGAGCACAAGTAGCGCAAAACATTGCCCGTCGCATCAAAGGCCAAGCAACAAAGCCATTTAGTTTTAAAATGCAAGGACAGCTCTGCGCTATAGGCGGTAAGTCAGCTGTAGCCGAGATATTAGGCATAAGACTATCGGGCGGTCTGGCCTGGTTTATGTGGCGCGGTATCTATCTGATGAAGCTGCCCTCCTGGCCTCAAAAAATAAAAGTAGGACTGGAATGGGGTCTCGACTTACTCTTTGGTCGCACTCTAGCGCACCTCAAAGCTGACCGTACCAAGCGCATTTGCAGGGCTCACTACGGTGCCGGTGACTATATATTTTTGCAAGGCGACCCGGCCACTGACTTTTATGTAATCGACAAAGGCGAAGTAGAAATACTATCCACGTCTGGCGAAGGCAAAGCAGAAGAAGAAGTAATAGCAATACTTGGTCCCGGTGATTTTTTTGGCGAATCTTCACTGCTTGATAGAGCAATGCGCACAAGATCTGTCAGAGCGCGCTCAGAAGTGACTTGCATGGTACTGGGTCGCAACGTGTTTACTCAGATATCATCCTGTTTAATACCTCTTAAACAAGCGGTAGCCAAGGCAGCGCAGCGCCGCTCCAATATGTGGCTACATGTACCAGATGTCAGACTGATACTTGAGGATCAAAAAATTAGCTCAATGATTGAGCCACTACCAATGCCATCTGTACCAGTGACGCAATCAGTCGAAAACGTCATCGCCATGATGCACGAGAGCAATGCCGATGCTTGCTATATAGTCGATAAGGACGGCATGCTTGCTGGCATCATCACCAGATCCAATCTACTTGCAGCCCTCGAAAAAGCACCACTGGCAGATCCAAATGAAGACTTGCCAGTCAGTGAAATCATGATCTTAAATCCTGTTTGTCTGGCTGTTGATGAAGGTCTAGCTACAGCCGTGGCAACCATGCGCGATCACGACCTCAAACAATTACCGATAGTCAATGACAAAATCAAGCGTGTGCCAATCGGTCGACTGCGCATCGAAAAAATCGTCTCTTATGTGCTCAGACAGATGCTAGAGCGCAAACGCAATCAGACAGCCTCAAGCACAGACAATCCAATTACAAGCCAGGAAGATCTAGAAAGAGCAATTGCCAAAGCGCGCTCAAGTCCTGAGTATGCCAGTCGCAAAACGTTGGAAATTTAGTCACTGCTAAAATCTATCAAAACGCTTTTAACCAGGTCGTTTGCCTCTGGATTGGCGTCTATACAAACACCATCTTTTATATCCATTGCTTTCAAATCATTTTCAAACTCGTCAAAAGCGCAATTGGGATCTGTGTCTTCTTGATCTGCCCAGGGCAAATTGACGATTGGTGGCTTTTCAAATTGCGTCTGTCTCTTAAGCCTGGGATGGAGATAACGGCGCTCCATCAAAGCTTTAAAAGTATCCTGAGTAACTTTGGCAGAAGCAACCCTCTCATCCCGCCCTGACTCTTTTAGATCTGCCACAAGCTTCGAAGCCAGGTGTGGCATCATGGTGATAAGGTTCCGAAAACACATAACAAATCCTCAAAGCCAGAGCAGGAGCCACTGACACATCACAGCTGTGTCAATGTTTCTTGCAGACGATTGCTTCCGCCATACTTCTATGATGACACTGCCACCTAATGCCAGCTATCGGCCGCATGCCGGATTTATGGCAATGCCAGTCGAGCCCTATAGGTCAAGTGGCCGATACAAAAGGGGACTAAAAGTTAGCGCTAAAAGGTACAGCAAAAACAAAGAGCGACCCCCCGGAGGAGTCGCTCAATATGGTTATTTTGTCCGTAGAGTTACTATTGCGGCTTACGCGGGGGTCTAACTGTGGTCTCGATATGGGTAGCCCGTCCGCTGCTATCAGTTGAGACATTGGACTCAAGTATGCCGATGACATTGCGAGTCTCATTCTGGCGCACCACAATACGCTCCCTAAAACCAGTACGATTGGGGTAAGGACTTAACTCCATACTCATGTTGAGATTAAGCGGTCGACCCTGCCCATCTTTTAACCCATCCACTCTAAAGGCACAACTACGATCGCCCTTCAACTCGGGTCTGGGCATAAAACAGTTTGCACCATCTGTGCTACGAATATCTTGGATGGGAAAGCCATTGGCGTCTCGACCGACTTTACCACTGGCATCCTTCCAATCAATTTGATTGGCGCGGGACATGGTGATTGGGTTTTTGCCATCGCGACCGCTAAAATTAAAATTGAGACGAGTATCCGTACCACTCCAATCCAAGTCTTTTAGAGTGCTTGTCAGTTCGGCGTTTGCTCGCTCCGACGTGCGCACAGGTTTGCCGTCTTTGCCGGGGGTCTCTTTATAGATATCAAAGCCGGCACGATAGGTCTGATCAATCCAGCCATTGTTGTATCCGGTATCTTCGGGTCTCTTATGAATTTCCATGTGACTACCAGGTCCGCGATTGGATGTGGTGTCCACATTCATGCCTTTTGCGGTTTGTTGAATCGTACTGTTATAGGTGGCTGGCTGGCTGTCGAGAAGAAACTTGTTGAGAGCATCTTTGGCTACTTCAGTAGCAACAGTCATATTTGCCAGATCGTTTGGAGTAGTCGCTTCCTTTTTACCGTCGCCCATAAGATTCCATCCTCAAAAGTGATTTCTCAAAAGCACCGACCTGAATCAATGCCAACGATTAAATAGGTCTATACACCCACATCACTTTTATTCCCATAACCAGTCAGATTTAATCCTCAGCGCCCTTTGCGAATTTATATCAATGGCAAACAGAGCCAGGGTTTGAGGCGTCGGTTGCCAAGGGCATCGATCTCACCTTTTTTAAACCTTATCCCTGGGGTTATCATCCCTACCTACAACGTATAGCTTTTAAGCGGAGCACTCAAAAATGCAGATTGTTATCTTTGGCGGCGGTTTACAGGGTCTGGTCATAGCCAAAAATCTCCAGGATAGACCAGAAAAACCCCAGGTCACCATAGCTGACATTGTTGAGCCGCAAAACCTACCCGCTGGTATAAAAGGGCTAAAAGTAGATGTACTCGACTTAGCGCAAGTCAAAACCGCCACAAAAGGCGCCGACGCCCTAGTCCTGGCTGTACCGAGCAGTATCGCCCACAAGGCACTGACCAATCTTTTGACTCTCGGCATCCCAGTTTGCGATGTCAGCTTTACCCCTGACCCACCACTGAGCCTGGACAGTGAAGCCAAAAAGAGCGGTGCATGTTGTGTTGTTGATTGCGGCGTAGCCCCTGGTCTCAGCCATATCCTGGTGGGTGCAGCCTACCGTGAGCTGGGAGGACTGGACGAAGTGGAGATACTTGTGGGCGGCATGCCCCAGGATCCACCAGAAGTCTTCCGTCATGCCATTTATTTCAATCCATCGGACTTGATTGCTGAGTATGTGCGCCCAGCCCGCGCCCGCAGCAAGGGTCAAAATATCGCCCCCAGCCCACTGGAAGC
The DNA here is from genome assembly GCA_016718315.1 of Candidatus Obscuribacter sp. Classification (GTDB taxonomy): domain Bacteria; phylum Cyanobacteriota; class Vampirovibrionia; order Obscuribacterales; family Obscuribacteraceae; genus Obscuribacter. Next base: position 67,360 of record JADKDV010000010.1, read on the forward strand.
CAAAATCGAACCCTACCACGATAAAGACCTGGGTCATATCGAGTCATTTTTATCCGATGGGCTGCGCTCCTTGCTCGATAGCTTCCCTGATGTGGCCGAAATGAACGAGCGCACATTGCGCTGGAGCGGGCATTTGCCAGCGATGAAGTTTATGCACAAGCTCGGTCTCTTTGAAGATGCAGTGATTGCTCAGACCGCCAAATCACTCAATAGCCACTATCCTGCAAGCGCCTTTGAAGACTATCTGCTCATGGTAGTGACTGCCCGCAAAGGCAACAAAACACTCTCCTGGCGCATGCTCGACAAGCACACCCAGGGCACCTCGGCCATGAGCCGCACCACAGGCTATACCACTGCCGCTGTCACTATGCTTTTAGCAAAAAAATTGTTTACCGCCCCTGGTGTACACGCCCCAGAGGTACTGGGCAATGAGCCTGAGCTGGTCAAAGCACTGCTAGCAGATCTTAGCGAGCGCGGCGTCGAGTGCAAGAGTCTTGAGATGAGCCAAGCCAAAGCATAAATCTGTAACTGACTTTCACTTGTCTTTCACGTCCCTGGACATAGTCTAGGGACGTGCACTTTTAGTAGCGCTTTTTCTACCCCTTAAAAGAGTAATTTACTAATGGCTAATCCAGAGCAGTCAGACCGCGTCCAGGAGCAACCACCCCGTGCCCCCGAGCGCTCGACAATAAATGAGACACAGGATTATCAAAAATCAAATCCTGCCATGTTTCGCGCTGACCAAACAGCCAACGACAAGCTTGTTAACTCTGGTGCCCTGCCAGCAATAAGTTTTGGCCAGTTTGATGGACGCTATGACTCTGCCAAAATGATGGGTCAGCAAAATGGTTTTAAATTTGAAGACGGCATGAAAGCCTATGAAGGCGGTCACAGTCTGACAAATGGCATTATGCTCACTAGAGAAAACGCCAGTCGAGTAGCCACAAGAGAACTTGAGCCTGGCTCTCCAGCGCTGCGCGGCAATGAAGCGCAAAGAGGCGTTGAACAACAAGGCAAATCAGAAAACAATAGTGCTGCTTTGACAAGCAAATTGATGGATGCCAAAGCTACGCCGCAAGAGAGACTGGCGGCTGCCCGTGAGCTGGTCAATAGCGGTGTCACCAAGATTGATACCACTATGCAAGACGGCAGCAAAGCATCACTGAGATTGGACAGCACAAAAGCCGGCAGCAAAGAAATGGTGCATGTATTTGTCAACAAAGGCAACCGCGAAAATGTGGCTCTGAGAGGCAACTTTGATGAGAGTGGTGCACTGAGCAAACAGCAAAACAACGGCAAGACTTACTCTTATGAGGGCAAGGGTCAAAGAGACCTCAGCCGCATGAGCTTTAAGCCTGGCAATGCAAGTGAAGCACCCAGAGCGACTGAAGCGCCAAGACCAAAAGCTCCAGAAGCGCCTAAAGCTCCCGAAGGGGCAGCCAAAGGGCCAGGCCAAACAAAGCTCCTGAGCGTGTCGCACAAGGGCCAGAAGCCCCCAGAGAAGCTCCCAGGGCACAGAGCAAAGCGCCAGAAGCTCCCAGAGCACCAGAAGCACCCAGGGCACCGCAAGCTCCAGAAGCGCCCAGAGCACCGGAAGCTCCACAAGCCCAGGCTCCAGCATCGAGAGAAAGACCAGTATGGCCTCGCGTCATTAACAAGCCAGATGCAGCCAAACCAGAACAAGCGCCCAAAGCAACTCCAGAAGCAACACCAAGAGCACCAGAAGCGACACCAGCCAATGCCAATGCAAAAGCAGTAGAAACACCGCAAGCCGAGAAGAAGGAAGGAGAGACTAAACCAGAACAAATAAAACTAAAAGATGGCATGAGACCAATTGTTATCCTTGACGCCGGTCATGGTGGCAAAGACAGTGGCGCAGTGGTAGGCGGCACCAAAGAAAAGGACCTGACTCGCGCACTCAACGATCTCGTCACTAAAAAATTGCAAGATCGAGGAGTCTTTGTCGAGCACACCAATCCCACCGATAAATATATCTCTCCAACTGAAAGACGCGAAAGAGCTGACAGAGAGCGTGGCGCCATAGCTGGCCGCAAACCTGAGCAAGAGTGTCAAGCCGATGCCGCTGTATCCATTCATGCCAATCACGATGGTGTCAACAACAAAGGTGGTGGCTCTACTCGTGGACTGGAAATATTGCTCAATGGTGGCAAAGGCAAAGATGGCACACTAGATCTCGCTAAGAGCATTCAAGGTGCTGTCAACAAAGAAAAAGAAGCAGGACTGGATGTAGTGGATGGCGGCTTGCGCAATCGCCCTGGACTGGCTTTTACCAAAGCGCAAAGTCCCACTGTTTTAGTGGAGGCTGGTTATATGACTAATAACCGCGACCTGGCTAATCTTAAAGACCCTGTTTACCGCGAAAAACTAGCCACCGCCATCACCAATGGTATCGCTCAATTTTTGCAAAATCGCCCTGCTAATTGCCGCAAATAAGCATGTAGTTGGCAAATTGAAGCAAAATAGTGGAATAGTCTGACAGCGATTTATTCGAAGAGTTTCTCGATGTTTTCGGTGGGGCGACCAAGCACAGCCTTATTGCCGCGCTCCACGATTGGTCTTTGCATTAAGTCAGGGTGTTCCACCATGAGCTTAATCAGCTGATCATCGGATAACTCTGCTTTAGCTAGCTTCAGCTCTTTATAGATTGCTTCGGAGGTGCGCAAAATCGCCCGAGCCGGTAAGTCCATCTTGCCCAAAAGTTCTTTTAGCTTTTTAGCAGTAAGAGGCTTGATGTAATAGTTGACCTTTTCAAAGTCAACCTTATGCGATCTAAGTAGCTTGTCTGCTTCACGGCACTTGCTACAGGTTGGTCTTTCGTAGACTGTTATTTTTTCTGACATAAACACCTCACAATACGCGTCAGAATAGCACTTAAGCTGGTGGTGCCTGCATGTCCTTAAACATGACGATTGGATAATTATTGCGCTGTGCCACCATCTTAGAGGCTTTAGCAGCACTAAGAAGTAGCCCCATATCATGACAATCCTCAGGCACTCCAGCGATGCCAAAAGCGAGAGCTAAATTGTCTACACCAGGCATGATGGGAGAGGAACGCATGGTCTCAAGTAAGCGGTGAGCGAGCATGGCAGCAGACGGTGCTTCAGTATTGGGCAAAAGCAATATATAGCTCAATGTCTCAAAGTGGGCCAGCACATCAAGGCTGCGCTTGACCGCCCTGATACGGCTAAATGCCTCAGCCAGTGCCGGTGCAGACAGAGGCTCCAGGCGATTGGGCAAAATCATGCGCATCTCAAAGATGACAATCGCAAAGGGCGTACCAAACAATTGATAGCGCTTAAATTCCTGGTCCAAAAAGAAATGAAAAGATGGATAAGACATAATGCCAGTGTCAGGTCTAGCCAGGAGTCCATTGACACGTTGGATAGCATTGCTATCAATATTGGTGGACTCCAAAAAGGCAGTTTTATCAACTTTTGTGGGCTTTTTGGTAATGACAATGAGACCGCAATTGACCAGGTTAAAGAGCACGCCGACCCAGTCTTTTTTGACCATGGGCTTTTTGCGCAATAAATCAAATAGCGTAGAGCAACCATCTAACTGCAAGTAAAATTCTTTTGCATCTTGAGATCTACTGGCGCACCCTTTGCGACAGCTTGATCAAACTCCGGCTCGGTCAGTCCCACCTGAGCTTTATCCAGATATGACTCCATTGTCAAACCACTCTCAATCAGCGCCTTGCTTTGATCGAGGAGCGTTATACCCTCCATCAATATGGCATCGAGACGGCGTTTTACTGTGCGCAGAGTGGTTGTCTCGTCACGGTAAAAATAAAACTTACCGCGCTCCCAGGTTACTAACTCCATCAGTGCCAGATCGCCGTCCACATCAACAGCAGTGGCGTGGATTAAATTGCCATCCTCAAAAAACAACTCAGCGGCAGCTTGTGTAGTATCGACAAAGAGACGTCCTGTCATCTTGCTCATCACTACTGATTGCAAGAGGTTAGGCACTGCCATATCAGTCAAATCACCTTCCATGGTGGCATCACGCATAGACTTACTGGCATTAACTACTGGATAACGAGTGCCGGATGTAGCCTGCAAACCAAGCAAACTAGTGCTGTATGTGCTCGATGTATTGCTGGCAAATTTATTAGCACCACTGCCCTGACCATTGTTATCGGTCACAGCGCTGACTTCACCAGTACATTCGGCATTTATTAAATTGAAAATCAATGTCAGATCACCGGAGCCATAGGTCCAGATTTCGCGATTTTGACGACCTGCCCCTTCGTTAAAGATCCAGACAGGGTCGCTCGACTCCGGCTTATAGCCGACTGACAACAAAAAATTTGTTTGACTATTAGGTTTGGGCCAGACCAGCTCAACTATACGTCCATGACTGTCCTGGGCTTGAGACAAAGCTGACATCAGCTGTGCAACAGTAGGTATGGTCTCAAGAGGAGCCATACGGATAGGTTGGGTCGTAGGATCTTTTTTGGGTCGGTACATCTTTTAAAAGGATACCCTATACGATAAAGATTAAAACCAGACAGTATGGGCATAGACATCATACCTACCTTTGCCTCTTGATAAAGGACGTTATGGCAAACAACAAGGACCGACTGCAAAAAATAGAAAAACTTATTGGCGACTATAGAGTGACAAGCGGCAAAAAGTTTAAGCTCAAAAACTGGGAGCCATCGGATACTCATGGACTGGACTCAGAATTTAAAGATGAAGCCAAAGAATTACTTACAATTGGCGTAGAATGGCTCGCAGAGCTGCAAGACAAACTCTACGCCCAGGATCGCTGGGCTGTTTTGTGTATCTTTCAGGCCATGGATGCGGCGGGCAAAGATAGCACTATCAAGCATGTAATGTCCGGTGTAAATCCACAAGGATGCCAGGTATTTAGCTTTAAACAACCAAGTAGCGAAGACCTCGATCATGATTTTATGTGGCGCTACCAGCGGTGCTTACCTGAGCGCGGTCGCATCGGTATATTTAACCGCTCCTATTACGAAGAAGTGCTAGTAGTAAAAGTGCACGAAGAAATATTGAAAGCACAAAAACTGCCAGAAAAGCTAGTAACAAAAACAATCTGGGAAGACAGACTGGAAGACATAGCCAACTTTGAAAAATATCTAGCTCGCAACGGAGTTAGTGTCATAAAGTTTTATCTGCATCTCTCCCAGGAAGAACAGAAGAAAAGGTTTTTGGCGCGCATCGAAAAGCCAGAAAAAAACTGGAAATTTGACAGTGGTGATATCAAAGAGCGTGGTCACTGGGCCGAATATAGAGACGCCTTTGAGGAGGCAATCAGTGCTACAGCCACGCCTGAATCCCCCTGGTATATAATACCTGCGGATAACAAATGGTTTGCCAGACTGGCGGTCTCTGCCGCAATGGTACAAAAATTAGAAGGGCTCGATCTCCAATATCCCAAAGTAGATAAGGTCAAACTCGAACAACTTGCCCAGGCTAAAGCGTTGCTATTATCAGACAAAAAATTAAAGCAGTAGAAGGAGAATAAGATGTTTGACCGACTGATGAACATCATCAAATCGATGTTCAATTCTGGCGTAAGCAAATTGGAAACCGCTGAAGTACTGGCAGAACAAGCAGAAAGCGACCTCTCCAAGAGTGTCAAACAAGTACAAGATGCGCTCACTGCATCAATCACCAACGAAAAAATGCTGGAAGCCCAGCTCAAAAAAACCAGTGAAGAAAAAGCACAATGGGAAAAGAGAGCGGCTCTTGCTGTCGGACAAAACAACGACGAAGTAGCCAAACAATGTCTACAAAAGAAGGTCGAACTGGCCAAGCAAGAAGCTGCCTTAACCAGTCAGATAGAAGAGCAAAAGAAACAAACAGGTCAGCTTAAGACTCATTTTGCCAAGCTAGATCAAGAATACAAAGACTTCCGCCTCAAAAAACAAAGCATGGCAGCCCGCTCCAAAAGCAGCGATGCTATGGCTAAAGCCAATGATTTGATTGCTGGCTCAGGGCCAAGCAGTATGGAAAAGTGGGAAGAAAAAATCCGCTCCAAAGAGATAAGAAACGAAGCCATGCAAGAAATGCGTGGTATCTCGGCTGGTATGGAAGAAATCAAAGAGCTTGACAAAGCCGCTCATCTAGACGACGAACTGGCTATGCTCAAAGCACAAATCAGTGCCAAAGCAATCACCAGCTCAGCTGATGGCAATCAACCCAAACTGATTGTGCAACGGGATGACGATGCTGTAGACGCGGAGCTTGTGGATGATAACGTGCCAATGCTATTAGAAAACAAAGACGACAAAAAGTAAGTTGAACTTTTTAGCTAAGCTGGGCGTCTACTGATATCTGTATAAAGGCTATAATGAGCCATTGAGTGCGCCAGATGTCCAGGATGAAACCAGAACAACTCAAAACCGAATCAATTCGGCAGATGATTTTGCGCAGCTATGCTGCCCCGGTGGCCAACCGGGGACTTAGTTATGCTGCCAATAATCGGGTAATCAATATTGGTTACCTGGCAGCCGAGCGCCTCATCCACGCCAAGGTATCAGGCAGCATGCTGGATCCTTATTTAGCCGAGGTGAGACTCAACTTCCAGGGCGCCCTCGAAGAAACCTACTGCACCTGTCCGGTCAGACATTACTGCAAACACACAGCCGCTCTACTCTGGACAGTGGTTGCTCATTTTAGTAGGGGCGGCAACTTAAGTGATTTGCACAAATTTAGTATGCTGCAAATGCCTGGCTATCTAGCCCAGGCTGCCCGTGATGTCAAATCTCCAGACAGTGACTCTCCCCAGTCAAAATCACAAGCTGCCCCTAAGCCCGGTCAAAAAGGCAAAGATCTAGCTCCTGGAGCACTGAGTGTCTCTACTGGCGCCAACTTCAAATATTTAGTCCAACTTCTCAAGAGCGACAATACCTTTGCAAATGAGGTTGCCCCCAGGCGCAGACAATATGTCTATGTTTTTTCGGAGAGCTACCACAGCAAGCTCGGGGTAGAGCTCAGAGCGGTGGTCGTAAAAAAAGACGGCTCATTTGGCCACGACAAAGAAGCAGAAGTCTGGGACATACTCGACCCCCGACCGGGAGACGGCGATGCGGTACCATTTGACAGTATCGACCGTACCATAGTCAAGCTCTGGTTTTTAGCAGCTGGAGGCACTCAGGGACATGGTCTCGAAGAGCTACTGCCTGATGTCGATCTTTTGCGCGACCTGCTTGCTAAAGCCACCAGTACCGGACGCGCTCACTGGCTATCGGTGCATGGTCCCAAACTGTCTATGGGACCTGATTTGCCCGGTGAGCTAAACTTCAAAAAGCTCTACAACGACCGCTATCAGCTCACACCCCGGCCCTGCCAGGAGCGCGAGCTGCCTTACGATATCGATCCCAGCCGTATCGTTACTTTTAGCGGTAATCCTTCTGTTTATCTTGATACAGCCAATAGCCGCATTGGCTGCCTTATCTATGATCATCCCATTACCTCAGCAACTGCCGAGGCACTGATTGCACTACCGACGGTGCGTGAGCATGAGCTTATGGCAGTCAAAGTTTTGCTTGATGATCTCAAAGCACCAGTAGCGATTGTGCGCCCAATAGTTGGTCGAGAGGCACAAATCCAGCTAATCAAGCGCATCCCCTCACTGCACCTGGAGCGCAGACCAATAAGCGATCATTTACGCCAGTTGCGTCCAGACCTGCCTATTGCACTCGATATTGCTTTACTCAGCTTTAAACAACCTCCGGGCTTTAAGGAGGGCACTTTTACCCAAACCATAGAAGACCGCAAAAACGACAAAATAGTCGTGCAAAAGATAGATACATCCGGTGAGCGCAAGGCTCTCGATAGCCTGGTAGCACTGGGCTTTAAGCAGATACTCAATCCTGAATCACTGGGACTAACCGGACAGGCTCTTTATTTACAAGCACCAGATCCCACCTGGGCTAAATTTGCTGCAGTGGACAGACCCGCACTGATAGATCAAGGCTGGCAAATCAGCAAGGACAAGACTTTTGTAGACGATGTCGTCGATACTGCCGACAATCAAGACTGGTCCATCCATTGCAGCGAGCGCGGTCAGTACTGGTTTGACCTGGAGCTGGGAGTCAAAATTGACAATCAGCAAATCTCACTCATCCCCATAATCGAGACCGCACTGGCCACTCTGCCAGAAGAACTCTCTTTAGCCACTGTGGACAAATTAGCCATAGAGGGCAAATTTTATTGCCGCATGCCAGATGGACGCACCCTAGCGCTGCCCTTTGATCGAGTCAAATCAGTCATTGTGCTTTTACTAGAGCTACTGCACTTTGGTCTCCACCCCTCAATGGTGCCCCTGGTACATGTAGTCAAATTATTATCCGATCAATTTGTCAATAAGCTGAGACTGGAGGGCGCTGCCAAACTACGCGCCATCGCTCAGGAGCTTGCCACTATGGACGGTATTGCACCGGTAAGTGCCGCACCGGGGTTTAAGGCGCAACTACGCGATTATCAGGAGCTGGGGCTGGGTTGGTTGCAGTTTATTGCCAGATTTGGCCTGGGTGGTATTCTTGCAGATGAGATGGGTCTGGGCAAAACAGTACAAGCACTAGCTCATATCCATCTGCAAAAACATCAGGGTCATACAGGTCCTTATCTGGTTATATGTCCAACCAGTGTCATGCCCAACTGGCTTATCGAAGCAGCACGTTTTACACCAGAGCTAAAAGTCCTCGGGCTACGCGGTCCCAATCGTTTTGCACTTTATGATCAAATCGACAAGCAAGATATTATCGTCACCACTTATCCAGTCTATCTGCGCGACTTCCCTGTATTTAGCAAAATACACTGGCAGGGTGTAATCCTGGACGAAGCGCAAGTAATCAAGTCGGCCAAAGCTCGCATCAAGGAAGCAGTCTCTTTACTAAAGGCAGAGCACCGCATCTGCATGACCGGTACCCCCATCGAAAACAACCTGCTAGAGCTATGGTCTCAATTCGATTTTGTACTACCAGGCATGCTTGGAGACAAAACCAAATTCACAAAATATTTCCGCCAACCCATCGAAAAAGCAAACAGCCTGGAGCGCAAACAAGCCCTGGCATCCTGGATCAAGCCATTTATTTTGCGCCGCACAAAAGACACAGTAGCGCTAGAATTACCCGCTAAAACAGTGGTAATTCATTCGGTCGAACTAGAAGGCGCCCAAAGAGACTTGTACGAGACAGTGAGAGTGACCATGCTCGATCATGTGCGTCAGGAGATACAACTAAAAGGCTTCGAAAGGTGCCAGATAGTTATCCTAGACGCCCTGCTCAAATTGAGACAGACCTGCTGCGATCCTCGTCTGGTCAAGCTCAAATCAGCTCGCACAGTGACAGAGTCAGCCAAACTCGATGCCCTCTTTGATCTGCTCACACCTCTGGTGGATGAAGGTCGCAAAATTATTTTGTTTTCGCAGTTTACGTCGATGATGGATCTGATTATCGCCGAGATGCAAGAGCGCCAAATTGATTTTGTCCAGATTCGCGGTGATACTACAGATAGAGCCACTCCTGTTAAGCGCTTCCAAAATGGCGAAGTCCCAGTCTTTATACTGAGCCTCAAAGCTGGTGGCACCGGTCTTAATTTAACTGCCGCAGACACAGTGATACTCTACGACCCCTGGTGGAATCCAGCCGTAGAAGATCAAGCTATGGACCGCGCTCATCGCATCGGCCAGATAAACCCTGTCTTTGTTTACAAACTAGTTACCAGAGACACCATCGAAGAACGCATACAGGACCTGCAAAAGAAAAAACGAGCGCTCTGCCGCGCCATACTTGACAATGAAAACGACGGCTCAGCAAGCTTTACGCAGGCAGATCTAGAACTACTCTTTAAACCACTAGAAACACAAGTCCTGGACAATAACAAAAAGAAAGGTAAAAAGAGCAAAGACACTCAAGCCGGCGACAGAGAGCACTACCGCTAGGGAGTATAATGACACAGGCATTTTGCCTGAGGTATCTAAATGTACGATCACGGTGTAAAAGTATTAGTCTGCCTGGCTGACTTAAATAATTGTGCCTCAACAATAGACACAATCAAAAGCATGCCCTGGGCACCTGCCACTCAAATCAGACTCTTTTTGGTATTGACGATTGAGTCGGGTCTGCCGCTGGGCTCTCTGCTTATGGGACCAGGCAAGCAACACCATGGACTTGAGATATCGCAAAAAGAAAGACAATTGCGCCTCCTAGCTGGACAATTGCAACAAGCACTGCCTCATTGTGCAGTCGATATCGAAGTCTGGCATGGAGACGCTAAAGCAGCCATTATCGAAGCAGCTGGTGAATGGCCAGCCAATTTGATAGTACTGACAAAAAGACCACGCAAAAAGCTAGAACGTCTAATCATGGGAGATTGCTGCAAAAACGTAGCGACACATGCCCATTGTCCAGTGCTCATCTTAAAACCACTGGAGCATGAGCTACCTGGTGTAGAGAGCCATGGCTTCCAAAATATACTGGTGGCAGTGGATCAAAGTATCTACAGCCGCGCCACACTCTACTGGCTTTGCAATATGGAATGGAGCGCCAGAACTCGCATAAAACTAATCATGGCAGTTGAAGATGTAGGCGAATTGCATCCCGATGATATTACTCCAGCTATCCACGGCATGAGCCCTCAGATGGAGCTAAACGTGGCAGCCAGACTGGAAATAGAAGAACTATCCAAACCATTAATTGGCCGCTTTGGTGCCCATGCCATAACCACCCAGATAGCCGATGGCGATGCCAAAGAAATAATCATGGACACAGCAGTAGCCTGGGGAGCGGATCTGGTAGTCGTGGGCTCACACGGCCGCACCAGTCTATCAAAACTGGTGCTGGGAAGTGTCTCCGAAAACATCGCGGCGCAAGCACCATGTGCAGTGGCAATATTGCGCGAACTAATCTCAGATGAATATCTGGAAAAACTCAAGCCACAAGTGATTATGAGCACCGAAGAAGAAGAACCAATCCACTTTGAAAGAGGCGGCTATGGCGACGACCGCCCCCACATCACACCCACGGGTATGTAGCAGAGGGTTGTAGCGACCCTGCAAGCTAAAGACGCTGTCCAGAAGCTGCAAAAGATGGGTGGCGCCAAAGTAATACTATCCACAGTGACAAGCGCCAAAGCAATGTCACCCTGGGTAGATGGGCTAGCCACAGACGGTACCTTACTGTTAGTTGGGGCCAGTATGGAACCAATGGAGGTTACACCGGTATCTCTAATTATGGCCAGACGCTCTGTCAAAGGCTGGCCCAGTGGCACAGCCATGGACTCTCAAGACTGCCTGGAATTTAGCGCACTGACCGGTATCAGACCGATGATCGAAAAATTCTCACTCGATAACGCCAGCCAGGCTTATGAGCGCATGATCAGCGGCAAAGCGAGATTTAGAGCGGTTTTGACTGTGGACTAAAAAGCAATTAGATAATCAAAAGCAGGGAGAGTTGGCGTCAACTCTCCTACTTTTTAGTGCTATTTTCTACGTCAAACTCGACTATTTTTGGCAAACTGGGATTATGAAAGAGCGCCATATCGACTTCGTCTTTGGCTGACAACTTTTGCCCCATACGATGATAGCAATAGGCTCTGGCCAAGTGATAGTCAGAGTTGTTTGGTACATCAGTGAGCAAGTATTTTAGCTCCTGCTCAGCCTTGCTAAAATTGCCCATCTGAATCAATATCACTGCCTTACGGTAGTAATAAGCAGGCTCATTGAAGTGTGCGGCTTGTTGACTGCAAGCTTCCATGTATGCCAGTCTTGGATTTTTTTCGTTACTAAAATAAGACTGCGAGAGTTTGATTGACTTTGGTGCTTCAGGCTGACTGACCACAGCCAACTTGGTAGGCACTTGAGTCTGTGTCTGAGGCTGAGCAACAGGATAACTCTGCATCGGGTTTTGAGTGTTGTTATGTGCGCTATCGGGCTCAAGGTCGAGCACCACCGACTCAGGTAATGACTGTGGCGCCCTGGGCAATACCGAGATAATCAAATCATTGCCCGACCATTTGCTATGCAATACCGGAGTCTGCCTGGCTCCTGGATGGTCTTCTCTGACTTCATCGGCCACAGTAGTTTTCATCCGCTCAAAAGCGTCAGATAGCGTGGCGTCAGGTTTGCTGCGCAAACCATCTAACAAATTGCGAGTAAACACGCCATTCTGGTAGCGTCTTGATTCCCAGGACTGTTCATCAGGTTGACTGGAGCAAATCACCAGTTGTCCAGAGCCTTCAGCCAGAGCCGCAGCATCAAAGTTGGCACTGCGCACGATACCTTTGGCATTGGGATTGATTGTGCCACTATGGCAAGCATCCAATACCATTACGACACGGTCTGTGAGCACACGTCTTTGCACTGACTCCAAGATCTTTTCCATTTCCATACCGGTAGCAAACAGGTCTTCGGGGTCAGAGTCATATGCAACAAGATAGCTGCGACCTCTTAAATCCCTCTGCGAAGGACTGCCATGGGTAGAAAAGAAAATCACCACTACATCATCGGGCTTGACCACGCGAGCCAAAAACTTAGAACCAAACTCAGAGAGAATACGTCTTTGATTGGCATCTTTATCAAGCAACATGCGCACATGGTCTGGCGCAAAGTGAGCATCTTTGACTAAGTAATCATAAAAATCGCGGGCATCTTTTGTTGCGTATTTGAGGCGCGGTATTTTGGGATTGGCAAACTCGCCTATACCGATTACAAGTGCCCATTTATCTCTGACCGGACGGTTAATATCAGCTTTTACCGCATTGTCGACGGCATCTACTTTGGTCTGCATGTCTTTGTTTTGAATCGTCTCAGTCTGTCCGGCAGGCATCAGAGCGAGGCAGCAGAGGGCGGCAACAAGGTGCTTTAAAATGCGCATTTTATTAACCAATCAAATTGTCTAACGAGAACATCACGGTCGACTAAAAAATACCACAATTTAGGCGGAGAAAAACCCCCAACTGGCCATGTAGACAGATACTGTAATCCCCTCGGCTGACAGCAAAAGCGCAGCTTGCACTACCGGTGATGGCACTTGAGGGTAGCTAAGACAATTTAATTGTGGCAGCAGCAGCTACTTGCGCTTTGTAGGCTTTGTTGGCAGCAATGCAGGCAAATATTGCTTGTCCAATAGCAAAGAGTGCCCAGACATGCAAACCAACTGTTAGAGGTTGGAAGCTAATAAGTGAGATAAGTGTATCAGCGGCTATTAAAAGCGCTCCCACAACTAGTGCCCAGGTGCGGTACAGATTGCTCTGTTTTGACAAGAACAAAAAAATGGCAGCGGACAGCGCCATAGGCACAAAAGTAACGATAAAATGGAGCACAGCATTGTCTTTGGTGATCTCGCCAAGCAGCACACTGACAAAAGCTGGCGATATCATACCTAGCGCCAGCGAAAAATCCATATTAAAAGCAAAGCAGAGAGCATTTACCAGAGTGCAACCAGCCACCCAAATTAGCCAATTAGCTCCGCGTGCAACCTGAACATTGCCCACCGGTATAGACTGAGTGTGGATTTGGGGGTCTTCAGTTTCGTAATTCTGAGCCTCACCGCGATTAGCAGCATCTCTTATCTCAGCGTCTTCTTTTTCCTGGGCATGGGATTGTGGCAATGGTGGTTCTTGCATGTTGCACCTTTATCATAAACAGCTCCAAGTTTAGCATCCTATTTATTTGCCACCACTGTCGGCTCTCACAATGGATACGCCAAGAGGTCCATCGATTGAGCGCCTCAAGTCCATCTCAAAGGTGACCTTTTGTCTTGTGGAGCCCACAGGAAAGAGTGGAATCTCATAAAGTCCTACGCTCTTTATGGCATGGACAGCCGCTTCCCTAAATTTTGTCTCCTGCGCCACATCACGCTCATTGGCTTTAACCGGGATAAAATCGGTGATTTGCGGATCGACGTCGCGATTTTTGTCCACTGTAATCAAAGCTCTGGCACACCCCGGGCTGACCTCAGCTAATTGCCAGCGGGTATAGATGGCACTAGCCAGGCGGCTATACCAGGCTTCCCAGGTGGTTGGTCTGGCCATTGCCTCAGCTTTTAGGGCTGGCAGCGCCTCCGCCTGGGCCGTTGCCTCCACAAGTGGCGCTGTTTTTATCGCCTGGGCTCTGGCTGACTCAGCGTTGGGGATATAGAGACTGCCAAAAGCCCTGGTTACCACCTTGCCTTGAGGACTGATATTGCCAAAGAGATTGTTGTTACCCGCTGGTGCACCAAAAGCCCTGGGCACAGCCGATAGACCATTGTTTGGTCTGACCACAGCTTTGACGTCATAACCAGGGGCCCAGTTAGTTATGCCATGATTAGCGCTGAGATTACTAGACACGCTGGCCGAACTAAAAAAAGTCTGCCGGCCAAAAACAGGCACTGCACTGCGGTTATAAATGCTGCCAGCGCCCTTGTAAATGCTACCGCCACCGTTATAGATACTGCCGCCACCGCGGTAAATACTGCCAGGTATATTGCCTCTAAAATTGCCCTGATAGCCATTAGCGCCAGTATTTAAGCCGCCCAGACCTGCTTTTGGCGCATTATAGAGGGCGCTATAGGGCAATACTTTGCTGCCTCTAGGCGCTGCCTCACCAGGTTTGTAGGTCTTACCCGCCGAAAACTGCACAATATTGCCTGTTTTGTCATCGAGACTGACACCGGCATCAAGACCTTTACCTGCCGCTTTTGACTTACCGCCACCAGGTGTAATCACAGTTAGCGATGGATTGGAGCTGGCTTTTTGTTTGATTGTGCCTTGTAACGGCGTGCAAAAGGCGGGGGCAGTGGTCAAAACCACGCCAGCGATTAGCAATAAATCTAGTATCCTGTTTGTTGCCGCCACTGATAATCTCAACTACTACCATGATAGGTCCATGATAAGTTTTCTACCCTTTATCGTCAGTCTTATACTGCTCACCTGCGCCACGAGCGCCAGTGCCAGCACGATTGACCTGAGAGCTGAGCGCCTGCCAGCGGCTAGCCATGTCAAAGCAGGCTTAACGGCGGGTAGCTATCACAATGAGCCCGTCGACATAAATGACGTCCGCGGTGGTGAGGCTCTCATCGACCTCAAAGACCAGGGCATCGCTTGCGACAATTTTTATGCCCGCAAAGACCAACTCAATGCCCCATATTACAGGGCGTTTAAGTCAGCGCCCACGAGTGCCAGGCTGCGTCAGGGCGTGGTACTAAAGCTGGTGCAAGTTAATCAGTTACTTAAACCCTATGGTGTAGAGCTACTGGTCCTGGATGGCTATCGTCCAGTCAGCCTGCAAAGAGAGTTGTGGCAGTATTTTATCAATCAAGCAAAAAAAGTCAGACCAGCTCTCACAAGCGCTGAGCAGATAACATACGCTAGTCATTATTGTTCTAATCCCCAAAAGTACAATGAGTCCGATAGCCGCACCTGGCCTACTCATGCCACCGGTGCAGCAGTGGATCTAACACTCAAACAGCTGGGCTCAGATAGTCAACTCTATATGGGTGGAATTTTTGATGATGATAGCAAAATCAGTCATACAGCCTACTATGAAAGCATCAAGGACAGTAGCACGAGTGCACTGGAAGCCAGACGCAATCGTCGACTGCTTTACTGGGCTATGCAAAAGGCGGGCTTTAGCAACTATCCATACGAATGGTGGCACTATGACTATGGCAATCAACTCTGGCTCTTAAATCAAAAGAAGAACAAACTGATAAGCCCAAAAGCTAAAGCCTGGTATGGTCTTGCTAGAGACAGCGAGAACTGACTTTACCAAAGATCATCTAAATCTTTGCAAAAGCAGCACTGCCCGCTATAATTTGCCATCATGGAAATTGTCAACATCGCTGCCTACAAATTTGTCTCAATAACAGACCCGCTCGCCTGGCGCGACTTGCTCAAGAGTGAGTGCGCGAGACTTGGGCTCAAAGGTACTATTGTGTTAGCCGAGGAAGGTATTAATCTTTTCCTGGCAGGGACAAGAGAGACAATTGATCAGTTTTTAAACTATATCCATAGACCAGAGCTTTTTGCCGGCAAGTTTGACGTGCTGGACATCAAAGAGAGCATCTCTGACCACCAGCCCTTTGGCAAAATGGTCGTGCGCGTAGCTAAAGAAATCATCACCATGCGCCATCCCATGATCCGCCCCGAAGACGAACGGGCTCCCATGGTCGATGCCCAGACACTGAAGCGCTGGCTTGATCAAGGTCACGATGATGAGGGCAAACAAATAGTGATGCTCGACACACGCAACGCCTTTGAAGTAGAAATGGGCACATTTAACGGTGCTTTAGAATTTGGCATCGAGCGCTTCAGCGAATTTCCCGAGCGTATCAAGCAAGCGGCAAGTGAAGACCAGCTCAAAGACAAAACAATAGTCTCATTTTGCACTGGTGGCATCCGCTGCGAAAAAGCAGCATTGTTTATGTCCGAAATCAAACTGCCCCGAGTCTATCAACTCGATGGCGGCATCCTGCGCTATTTTGAAGAAGTTGGTGGAGAGCATTATCAAGGCGAATGTTTTGTCTTTGACGAACGTGTAGCACTCGATCCACAGCTGCGTCAAACCACCAAAACTTACACTCGCAATACTGCCAAATAATTAAGCAGGCTTGGTAGCCGGGGCGGTATAAAGCCTCTCAATTGCTTGCAGTATTTCACTGCGACTGACCTCTGCACTGACACTATTTTGGCTTTGCAAACGCTCGGCGATAGTACTTAATTCTTGGTCTTTAATGATTGTTTTAAACCACACAGTGTACTCACCATTTTGGAGGTGATAGAGCCATGTGTCATCATCTACACCAGCAGCAATCTGACTAAAAATAGAGAGGTTTTGCGCTTTGATATTGAGCTTTTGTCCGGTCCTCTAAAATAAAAACAGCCTTCCTTAACGTCGCCTTCGGCGTACTTTTTGACATGTCTGCGGCGCTCAGTGGAGCCAGGCAGCGGTGTGACAAAGTGCACCCGCGGGCTTAAAGCGCGCGACCAGACCATCACTTTGCCTTCTTGCATTTTGTTTTCGATACCATCAAAGTCCTGACCGGCACTGGCTTCAAAATTAGTCAAAGTGCCTCTGGGGTCTTCGCCCACAGCAATGACAGTATCGACTTTGTCGCGGGCAACTTGAGAGACTGTCTCAGGATGGACTGTAATCATGATAAATTCGCGCATTTCCACAGGCATGGTGTGCGGTACGCCTTCCCATTCAGGATTGAGCATATGATGCGCTTCGTCAATGATAATCCAGTGGGGACGCCCGGTCTCAGTGCGCAGCGCCTGGAGGCGACTAATCAGCCCGCTAAAATATTGGGGTCTATCAGCCAGTGGCACGCCAAGCAAATTAACGACGACATTGCTGGTCTGAGACTTGAGTGTCTTAATGACATTGTCCACATCCGGGCTGTTATTGGCACTGCCTTCGGTGACGACATTTTCGAGAGCACCATAGTCGCCTTCGGGATCAATCAAACAATACTGATAGCCGGCTTTTTCTATGCGCTCGATAATACCCAGACAGGTAGTGGATTTACCACTGGCAGATGGTCCGGCAATCATGACTCCGCGGCCGTATGCAGCAAATTTTATTTCGCTTTGATCGTCAGTGTGACCAATCAAAATATTTTTGTCGGCAAGTAAATATTCACGGCTAGACAAATCGTCTTGCAACATCTCCTCGATTAGCTCACTGACTCCATCTCCACGAGCAGATTTGGTACAAAAGGTGGAGCGTTCTAGCAACATAGGCAGAGCATTGGCTACAGCCACAGCACACTGACACATAGTCAAAAAGGCATTGTCGTTTTCGGCATCGCCCACACCAACTACATTGTGGGCACTGAGCTGGAGCTCGGCAAGGGCTGCTCTCAGGCCAAAGGCTTTGTTTACGCCAGCTGGCAAAACCATCACTGCCCCTTTGTTAAAGATGACCTGGTGCTCGAGACCAAGGGCCTTAATACATTCCAGTACGGTGTTTTCGTGGGGCTGTCTGGTATCGATGATGCACTGCCCGGCATAAAGCGGCTCTACCGACTTACGAGCGAGAGCCTCCAGCAAGATTGGATCTGGTGGCGGGGCCAGCAACTTCACTTCCTGTGTAGAGGGGCGGTAGAGCACAGCACCGTTTTCGGCAACGACTCGGCGGAAGATATCAATGCGCGGAAAGACCCGCAAAAGATCAGAGAGCTGGCGCCCTGTAACCAGAATAAGACTGCGCCCGGAGGCGGCCAAACGCTCTAGTGACTCAATTGTGCTTTGACTGACTTGACCATCGTGGGCAATCGTACCGTCATAATCGCAAGCCAGAGCCATGTATCGCATCGCCAATCAATCCTGTAATCGCCACTTCTAAAGACTTAAATAACGACGCAAAAATTCTGAATAGTTCCACGGTCAAGCTTTGTCCAAAATCGGTCTGCGGATATAACGTATCCCCCCTTTGAGAATGGAATTTATGGCTTCAGAAGCATTGGAATCTATCTACAATAGCGACAAATTTTTTAGCCGTCAATCCAGCCAGAACCCCGGGAGAAGAAGGGGGGGGGAGGCTGCCATGCCCAAGCCAGACGCGCGCTGAGAAAGCAATGGCGGCAATGAGATTATGCTGCCATGTCAGTTATGGGCCAGTCGCTCTTTTACGTAGCAGCCTTTGCCGGGCTTAGCTCAGACTATCGAAACCAAATCTTCAAATACTGAAGAAGCATTACAAATTGAAGAAGCAAGAAAAGCCACAATAAAAAAGACTGGTCCACTAAAAGTGGGGTTGGCATTGGGCGGCGGCGGCGCACGGGGAGCGGCCGAAGTAGGCGTGCTCAAAGTACTGGCTAAAAGCGGTATCAAGTTTGACTATATAGTCGGCACCAGTGTCGGAGCCATAGTCGGTGGTCTCTATGCCCTCGGTATGACACCAGAGTCTATGCAAAAAGAATTTGAAACAGGCAAGATCATGAAGCAGTTTATGACCGTGCCGCTCAAGCTGAGATTGGCTGTTGCTCCAGTAATGCTGCTACCAAGACTGCTTGGCTCTAAATCTTACGATGGACTTTATAAGGGTAATAAATTTCGCAAGTATTTGATTGGCAATGTCGCTAAGGATCAAATCAAAATCGAAAATCTAAATCCTCCTTTTGCAGCCATTGCCTTTAACGTACTAGATGGCAGACCTTATATGATCAAAGAAGGCGATCTTGGCTACGCGCTGCAGGCAAGCTCAGCAGTGCCAGCTCTGCGCAAGCCTGTAGAAATTGACGGTAAGTTATTTGTTGATGGTGGCGTAGCCTGCAATTTGCCAGTCAAGCAATGTCGAGAGCTTGGCGCTGATATTGTCATTGCCGTAAATGTAGACCCGCCCTTTAAACCAGACTGCCCTGACACTTATCGCAAAATGGGCAGTATCTCCAGGAGACTTTTAAACTGGGCGCTTTACGATATCGACCAGCCCCAAGTAGCCAGTGCAGATATTGTCATTCACCCTGATACGACAGGCATCTCACTGATATCCACCAGCAAAAAAGATATCAAACATGGTATCGCCGAAGGTGAAAGAACCGCCCGGGCACAGCTACCAGAGATACTGGCAAAACTAAAAGAGCTTGGTGTGACAGTATCAGAATCAGAGCAGGTAGAGCCCGGAGAGCAGTTAAGCGAGACCAGCACAATTAAAGAGACTGCCAAAAAAGCAGTAGAAAACATGAGCGACAGTGTCAGAGACCAAGACCAAACGGATCAAGGCACTAAAAATTAGAGAACAGACAATATATGTCTGTTCTCTAATTTTTTAACTGGGTAATTGGTCGCAACCAAATTTAAATTACTCTTTGCTGCCGACCAGGATAATGTTGCAGCCTACTTGATAAGGCAATCCATTTTTAGGATTTTTGATTTTGCCATTGGCATAAAAACCGGTTGAACCAGTTTTAAAATCGCGCCCTTCAGCTGTAAGTGTGGCCCAGACTTCGCCTGATGGCGTTTTGAATTCGATGATAAGTGATTTGGGAACGTCTGCGTCTACTACTTTTGCCATTTTGTGTCCTCGTTATGTGCTTATTGACCTTAACTCTGGTTTCTAAACTTTCTAAAGTCTAGCACTTGTGTCAACCCGCATGAACAGTATATATCCGCAGCTTCATTGGTATATACAAGTGGTGGCAGATCAAGCAACGATAGACCGACTGATAAAGAGAAACACAAGCGCATTGAGGCTTGAGCCAGTATTAAACGCAGTTTAGCTGCTTTACATTTGCGCACCTCCTATTGATATCCCAGGGGGGATATGAGAAGCTTGGCTCAATTCTGTCAATAGTCTTGTTGTGACGCCGCTTTATTTGGAACGATGAGAAAACGGCAGCTTAGGAGCGCTCAAAGTTAGCGCCCGCTACACAACCGCGCACCGAAGAAAACGCTGCGCCAGTACAGAAAAGGATCCATTTTGAATACATTTTCCGAGCTCGGTCTGTCCGAGCTTCTCGTATCGACGCTTGATAAAATCGGTTTCACAACTCCCACCGAAGTCCAGGTCGAAACATTGCCAGTGGCATTAGCTGGTCGTGATTTGATTGTTTCAGCCGAAACAGGCTCAGGTAAAACTGCTGCTTATGCTCTGCCTATCCTTGAGAGACTCAAAGACAAAGAGCCAGTACGCAAGGAGGGCGCTCAAGCCGAAGCCCCCAAACCAGACAAAAAATCTCGCTCACGTCAGAGATTTCGCCGCTGGGGCAATGAAGATCAATTTGAAGCACCAAAGACCAGCGCACTGGTAGTGGTGCCCACCCGCGAACTGGCATTGCAAGTTAAAGAACAATTTTTAAAGCTTAATCCTAATAAGTCACTCAAAGTCCTCGTGCTTTACGGCGGTGCCGATTTCCTCGGTCAATCACACGCCCTCAAGCGCGGTGCCGACATCATCATCGCTACTCCCGGACGTCTCATTGACTTCCTTATGAGAGGCGCTTGCGTCCTCAATGACGTCAATATGGTTGTACTGGATGAAGCTGACCGTCTCCTGGATTTGGGCTTTACAATACAAATCAATCAAATTCTCGACTACCTACCTGTCGAAAGACAGACTGTGGTTTTTAGTGCCACTATCGACAAACGTGTTAACGCTGTCGCCAGTGCTTATCTCAAAAACCCCCACACAATCAAAATCAATACTGGACGTATCGAACCCTCGACCATCGAGCAACACATCCACTATCTCAAAGAAAGAGAAAAAGAAGCCAAGCTGCTCGAACTAATCCAGGCATCTGACTCAGGCTCTGTGCTGGTCTTTACCCGCACCAAAATCAAAGCAACAATGCTTGCCGAGCGCATGAAAGAAATGAATATCGGCGTGGAAGAAATCCACGGTGATATCAGACAGCGTCATAGAGAGCGCACATTGCAGCGTTATCGCAATGGTGAGTTTCAGGTGCTTGTGGCTACTGACGTAGCGGCTCGCGGACTGGATGTGCCCTCAATCAATCAGGTCATCAACTACGACTTACCGCAATCAGCCTCTGACTATGTGCACCGTATCGGTCGTACTGGCCGGGCTGGACGTAGCGGTGTAGCACACTCTTTTGTCTCAGATGATCAACGCTATCTACTCAGTGAAATCGAAAAAGTAGTCGGCCGCACCCTCGGTGATGGTCGTCCTACTCGCTCTGCCGGCGGTGGCAAAGCCCGCTCCGGTGGTGGTGGTGGTCACAGAGGCGGCGGTGGATATGGCCGCTCCGGCGGATCATCATCTGGCGGCGGAGGTGGCTGGGGTCGCTCCGATTTTAATCGTGGCGAACGCTCATCCTCTAGCGGCGGTAGCTGGGGTCGTGCGAAGTCTGCCGAAGGCGGAGCTGAACGCGGTACTGGCGACAGAGAGCCACGCACTCCCTATGGTGACAGCGACAAGTATGTAGTTAAGAAAAACTACGACGAACCAAGAAACGGCGAACGTAATTTTTACGGTGACAAGCCATCTTATGGTGATAGACCGGCTTACGGCGGCGGCGAAGGTCGTCCCAACCGTGACCGTTTTGTCAGTCGTGGTGATAGACCAGCTTACGGCGGCGACCGCCCCGAAGGTGAAGGCAGACCGGCTCGTGAGCGTTTTGCCAGACCAAGCGGCGATAGACCAGCTTATGGCGCTGATAAACCAGCCTCTGGTGGCAAACCAGCATATGGCGATAGACCAGCATATGGAGATAGACCTGCTTACGGCGAGAGAGCCGCTGGCGGTGACAGACCCAGATATGGCAAACCAGCCTTTGCAAAAGCCAAAGCAGGCGGCGGTGGTGGTGGTGGCTACGGTGCCAAGCACAGTGGTCCAAAACCAGCTCAAAAGCGTCGTTTTGACTAATCATTAGCCAATTAACTAAAGAGACCAGGTACTCAGTGCCTGGTCTCTTTTTTAGTTAGTGCTTCTTATTTTTGTTTTCCAGGTCGTATTTGTCTCTGTCGGCTTTGAGTGCTTTAAGACAGCTAAGCAAGTCTTCATCTCTTGGGTCGCTACTTTTGCCATACAAAAAATTGGTAAAAGTCCATCTGCCGTTTATTTTTTTCACTTCGGCAATGACCTCTGGTCTGGCATTTTTTTTGCCACCGTTCACCGCAAACACATCCACTCGATAAACATCACCTTTTTTGACGACCTTGGCTGGCTGATAGCTATCAGAGACGTCCTGAGCATTCAAAAATGGGTCAAAGTCAATGCCAACAATCTCTCCTGGATTTTTGGCGGCGGCTTGCTCATCTTCTTTGAGCGCTTTACTGAGAGCGGGGCTAAAACAAAAACGCTTATTGGCGGTAGCGGTATAAAGGTTGGGCTCGTTGTCTTTGCGCTTGCCAACGGGCGGCAGGTACCAGGCATAAAACTCTTTGACATAGGCTCTGGCAGCGGCACTCTCATCGGCAGCTTGAGCTTTGACGCTCTGGGTAACGATCAGTGCCACCACGACAAAGGCTGCGCTTGACAAAAGCAGCAATCTAAAAATCTTCATTTTATCCCCGCTGTTAACTAGCTAATTATTGCACCAGACAACAACTAGACAGATAACTCAGCGCCTTTTAGGACGGCATTTTGACCCCGGCTATTCTTAAGACTGGCCAATATTTCAAAGGACTTGAGCCGGTCTTTAAAATCATAAAAATCAGAGACAAAGATAAACTCGTCGGCCCCTGTGCGCTCCAGTAGCGCTGTCAATTTGGCTTTACAAGTCTCAGCACCACCAATGATGGCAATAGCCAGACGACTGCGCACAGACTGAGCTTCAAACTCACTCCAGACCTCAGTCATATTATCCACCGGTGGTTTGAGTTGACCAGGCTTGCCTCTGACTAAGGCTAAAAACTTTTGATATGTAGAGGTGGCCTGACGCTGAGCCTCTCTGTCACTATCAGCAGCTATCAAGGGCACACCAACCATGACATAAGGCTTAGCCAGTGTGAGCGACGGTCTAAAATGCCGCCGGTAAACACTGATGGCATGATCTAGCTCATCGGGAGCAAAATGCGAAGCAAAAGCAAATGGCAAGCCAAGCTCAGCAGCCAGAGTAGCACTATAAGTACTACTAGCCAGGAGCCAGAGCGGCACATTGGTGCCAGCGCCAGGATGAGCTTTAACTGCGCTATCGCTATTAGATAAGTACATGGCAAGCTCTGCCACAAGCTCAGGAAAGTCCCTGGCACTGACGCCACTATCTCGCCTGAGGGCCCGGGAAGTCATTGGATCGGTACCAGGAGCACGACCCAATCCCAGGTCTATGCGTCCACTAAATATTGATTCCAGGGTGCCGAATTGTTCAGCTATAACAAGAGGTGAATGATTTGGCAACATGATGCCGCCAGAGCCGACCCTGATTGTCTTTGTGTGATTAGCAACATGGGCGATAAGCACGGCTGTAGCTGAGCTTGCTACGCCTGGCATGTTGTGATGTTCAGCCAACCAGTAGCGTTTATAACCCAGAGCTTCAGCATGCCCGGCTAGAGCCACCATATTTTTGAATGCCTGGGTAGGCGTGGAACCCTCCACAACAGGGGCCAGGTCGAGTATCGAAAATGGTATGTCATTCAAATTATCCATAATAGACCATTCTACTAGAAAGCCAAAAAAAACCGTAATTGCCAGTCAATCAGGGCCAATCGTTGCTAGGATTAGGTTTTTATGCAAAAGTTGGAAT